>CAYPDC010000172.1:0-6580 GCA_964409355.1 uncultured Cyanobacterium sp. | reverse complement strand
CATTCTGTTGGGTAAGAAGCTCACATTTCAGCGTAGCGAATGTGAGTAGTTCACTTAAGCTCAATTTGATAGGAAAATATTTGATTTGGCTAGGTTTCAGGTATCGGGTAGCAGGTTTTAGGTTTAATATTGGGTGAAGGAAAAATGAGTGGCATAAAAAACTATTTCTGAGAAAAAAAGAGTAATGATAAAACATTCTTTAACCTAACACCCGACACCTGACACCTATTAATTGTTCATTATTAATTATTAATTGTTCATTATGGTATCTTGGTTACTTGAACCTTTGCAATACGGTTTTATGGTGAAGGCACTTTGGGTGAGTGCTTTTGTGGGTATAGTTTGTGCAGTGTTATCCTGTTATATTACCCTAAAAGGTTGGTCATTAATGGGAGATGCTGTTTCCCATGCCGTTGTGCCGGGGGTGGTGATAGCTTATGCCTTAAATATACCCTTTGCTGTGGGTGCATTTATTTTCGGTTTTGGTGCTACCGTTGCCATTGGTTATGTGAAGTCGAAAACCCGTTTAAAGGAAGATACCGTTATTGGGGTGATTTTTACGGGCTTTTTTGCCGTTGGTTTAGTCTTAATTACCAAAATTCCCAGTAATATCGATTTATTTCACATTTTATTCGGTAATGTCTTAGGTATTTCCCCCCAAGACATCTTGCAAACTCTCATTGCTGGAGGAATTACCTTAACGGTTGTAATATTACGCAGAAAAGATTTACTACTGTTTTGTTTTGATCCCCATCACGCTAAAGCCATTGGTTTAAATACTCAAATTATGTACTATACCCTCCTTTCTCTCTTGGCTTTAACCATCGTTACTGCCTTACAAACGGCTGGAATTATTTTAGTAGTAGCAATGTTAGTAACTCCAGGGGCGATCGGTTATTTGTTAACAGATAGTTTTGAAAAAATGTTAATTCTATCTACTTTGAGCAGTGTACTATCCTGTGTTTTAGGAACTTATTTAAGTTATCATTTAGATGTTTCTACGGGGGGGAGTATTGTGGTGTTAATGAGCTTTATTTTTGTTTTAGCGATGATTTTTGCCCCCAAATACGGCATTATTAATCAGAATGGTAAACCATAGCTTTCAAAATAGGTTTTTGAATTGTTCATGATAAGCAATTTTTCCGGTGATAAATTTGTTATCTTAGTGGATGGTTAATAATTACAGTATGAGGGTTAATTTTTTGTGAGCCTAAAATCTTAATAATAATGGGTTCAAACTCATTGCTTATATACAATTAATTTTTTGTAGGTACTTATTCCCCAACATATCTAATTTTCTCCTCCAATAGTCCCATAATCATCTCTTAAGTTAAATATGAATTCTCCCGTTCGTAAATCTGCGTTATCATCAACCATTAGACCCATTATCGCCACTTCTATAGATGGTATGACTTTTAGTCATAATCACTTATTTGCCATCGATTCACGCAATGGCTATTTACTATCTATCAATCCAGATAATAGCGTCACCAAAATTATCAATAACTCTTGTTGGCAAGATTTTATCGGTGCGAAAGGTTTATGTATTTCTGATGATAAGTTATGGTTTACCAGTAGAGAATACATTTATTATTGTGCCATTGAATGGCTTGAAAATGAGTTAATCATTAAATCCAAGCCTTTCTGTGCTTTTTCTATCTCTTATTCTGCCAATGGCATTGCTGTATGGGGAAATACCGTTTACATCACCACACAAAAAACGGGACATATTTTAGTTTATTCTTTAGACGGGGAAGGGGTGACAAAATTTTATGCACCCGGCATTGGTGCGGAAAATATTACTATCAAAGGAGAAGAAATTTGGTTGTCGGATAATCTTGAACAAACTGTGTATTGTTTAGATCGCGCCACAGGAGATATAAAATATAGTATCCTCACTCCCTTTGAATCCCCGACGGCTTTGGCTTTTTATCAAGATTCAAGCCAAGAAGAAGAATTACTATACATAGCCTATAGTGATCAAGAGCCTTATATTCGGGATAATCCCAATGCTGAACCTAATCACGAACTATTGTACCGCGATCGCACCTTCATTCATCCTTTATATTTTTACCTTGACGAAGAAAATAAATACACCCTATCTAACGGTTTTTTAATCGAAATGACTTATGTAGAGGAAATTTCTCCCCTCGATCATTTAGAATTGAAAGACTTAGAATGGCGCATTGCACTACCCACTCAGAGCCATCGACAAAAAATTAAAAGCATTGAACCGGTGGGCTTAACCTATATTGAAGAAGATCATCAAGGGCAAAAAGTAGCATTATTCAAGTTTCCTGAGTTTAACACTGATGAGCGCTATGTATTTGGTTGGCGTGCAGTCTTAGAAGTGTGGAGTATCAAATATCAACTAAAACCTAGAGATTGTGAAGCATTACCTCCCCTTCCCCCCGAATATGAAAATAAATATCTCGTAGATGATGATAATTTGGCTATGAGTACGGATGTCATTCTTAGAGCGGCAGAGGATGCAAGAGGTTCAGAAACTAATCTTTTGCGTAAAATGTATAACATCCGCAATTATGTTTATGATCATTTAACCTACGGTATTAAGCCTCATATTGATACCCCTGATATAGTCTTAAAAAGAGGCGTTGGTTCTTGCGGGGAATATTTAGGGTTATTATTAGCTTTATCGAGATTAAATGGCATTGCCTGTCGAACCGTTGGACGTTACAAATGTCCATTAAAAGTGCTTCATTTCGGTTTGCCTTTAGTGCCAGACTTTAACCATGTGTGGATGGAATTTTATTTACCTAGTATTGGTTGGTTACCGATGGAGTCAAACCCGGATGATTTGGAGGATTCTAATATTTATCCGACTCGCTTCTTCATGGGTTTATGTTGGTATCATGTAGAAATGGCAAAAGATGTACCTTTTGAAACCCTCAAGAGTGAAGGGGAATTAATTAATAAAGAAATTACATCCATAGGTCAATTAGCTATTAATCATGTGTCTTTTACTATTTTAGAAGAGTTGAATTCACTTAAGAATTAGGAATTGAGAAAATTCTAGCTCTTTTACAGATAGTTATGATAAACTGCTAAGGCGGTTTCCAAGAAAGAATTTACCAATCTTCCTTATAATTCCCCCTTTATGTTTTGGGGGATTAGGGGGGATCATGCAGGTATATTTATTGTTAGAAATCACCTAAAAAGTCGAACTGGGTGAAGAATTCACCTAACTGCGAAACAGACGACTATATAAAGTCTCATGATGGATACTAGCAAAGGATAAACCCCAACTACAGGAGGCTAATTGATCATCTTGTAGGCTCATTATTTCCTCGCTACTGTTAACAATGGTAGAATGTAGAGTTAAGATTAATTTTTGTCCTTCGGTTTGCCCTAATGGTATTAATTTAATTCCCCCGTTAACTAAGTTATTCAGCCAATTATGGAGATAACCCCATAGCATTTGTTGGGGAGAAATGTCACTGTAAGCAGTAATGATGCCATAAGCGATCGCACCGTTACAAGGGGAGTCAAAACCATGAATGAGGGTATGTAAATTAATGTCATCAGGAATTAAATTTAAAATCAGACGACAGAAACTTTTGCCCATTTGCCAACTTTGTTGCCTTAATTCTCTGGTTTCACGGGATGCACTTAACCAATTATTCCAATAATATAACCCTTGAGCATCGCCATTAAGATAACAATTATACCCTCTAAGTGCGATCGCAGCTTCAATGGGGATTGAGCCGTAAATTAACTCATTTTCAAGCCATTGTTGCAACGTCTCAACATCATCAATATCCCGATTTTCTACTAAAAATTCCAAACCTTCAGAGTAGCTGTAAGCGCCTAAAGGGAAACTAGAATTACATAACTGTAGCAAGAATAATAAACTATTTTCCATTCCACAATCTACCATAAATTAACCGATTATGAACCAGAGAACTATAATAAAAAAAATCAAAGCTATTGCTTAAGCTAGTTATTGCCAATTATTATGACTCATACAAATCTACAATATCCCATTTTCGGACCTCAAATAAAATGTCCCCATTGTCGTCAAACCATTGAGGCTTTAACCCTCACCGATAGCTATTTATGCCCTCGTCATGGTGCTTTTGAGGCTAATCCTGATACGGCAGTATTAGTTCATTTACAATCAGGCAGACAATGGCGGTTATGGGAAAATAAATGGTATCGTCAACATAGTCACCCCGACGGTATTCGCTTTGAAATTCATGAGGCGCTCGATCGCCTTTATACAGAGGGATACAGAGCGACTAAGGTAATTATTGCCTCCCGTTATTATAATTTAATCAGTGCGTATTTAGA
Organism: uncultured Cyanobacterium sp.; assembly: GCA_964409355.1. Classification (GTDB taxonomy): domain Bacteria; phylum Cyanobacteriota; class Cyanobacteriia; order Cyanobacteriales; family Cyanobacteriaceae; genus PCC-10605. Next base: position 2,269 of record CAYPDC010000172.1, on the reverse strand, counting down.
CAAAGGAAGTAGTTGGCAAGGAGAGCAAGATAGTAAGCTATACAAATTATATGGATTACCTGTGGAGTTTAGCACGAAATCCGATGCCGAACCTTGTTGGGAAGTGATTAATTTTATTTTAGAGAAGGAAAAAGGCACACCTTCCCGTTATCCCTATTTTCGTCTTTTTGAGTAATTAATTCTTCATTGTTTATTGTTTATGTTTCATCATATTTCTATTCGCACTGCTGAGATAATGAGTGCGATCGCATTTTATGAATTATTAGGATTTAGAGTCAAAGAAAGATTTACCACAGGTTATACCCTTGCTTGTTGGTTAGAAGGAGAAGGGGGAAGATTAGAGTTAATGCAAATACCCCAACCAAAACCAGCGCCAGATGCGTTTAATGATGAACACTATGTAGGTTATTATCATTTTTGTCTTGATATAAGCGATAAAGGAGTTAGTTTAGCGACATGGTTAAAAGAGTTAGAGGATAAATTTGACAAAGCAAGTAGAGAAGATAATTCGAGAGTTTCTCCTCTGAAGATATTGTTATCTCCTCAACAACAAATAATAGAAAATCAGGTGTATGAAGTGGCATTCATTGCCGATGTTGACAATTTACCCATAGAAATCATCAGAAATATGACTTTCTTGCCTTGAGTATGATAAATTACTCAGTTCGATACAAAAATTTCGGATTTAGGCAGGTTTCAGGTAGCAGGTTTTTTTCAAAGTCGAGGTAAAATTGAATTTTATTAGTTCAATTCATTGAACGTTTACGATTAGCTTTGCCAATTTATTGCAAAGGGGTTGATGACTCAAAACCCTTATCTCACAATGAAATTAATTCACGCAGTAATCCGCTTTGGGGTGCGTTAAATAAATTTAACTCGATTTTGCTAGAAAAAATTAGGTTTTTAACTAATATTTAATTTATTAAGAGGGGATAGATCTATTATGCCTAAAATACCTTTAATCAAAATACCAGAAGGGTATCGATCGCAATCCGAAGATACTAGCATAGAAATGGACTTTTTACAATGCTCTATTTGGAGAAAAATGTCGATGATGAAAAAGTCTGAATTAACGATGGGAATAACTCAAGGTTGTCGTCAATTAACCCTATTAGGAATTAAAAATAAATATCCTCATCTAAATATTAAAGAACAAAAAATAGCGTATAATAACATTATTTTAGGAGAGGAAATAAGTAAGATTATTGTTAATAAAAAATATGAGAATAACCATGAAAAATTTATGATAGGAAATCCCATTGAATTAGCTTTATTAATAGGGGGAATATTAGAAAGTTTAGATATAATGTATTTTGTGGGGGGATCCGTTGCAAGTTCTCTTTGGGGTGAACCTCGTGGTACATTAGATTTAGATATAGTTGCGGATTTGAAGTTAGAAGATATTGATAATTTTATTAAGAAAGTTGAGGCTTTATTTTATGTGAGTGAAACGGCGGTTAAACAAGCAATTATTAATCAATCTTCCTTCAATTTAATTCACTTTTATACCAGTGAAAAAATAGATGTGTTTATCCCTAATCAAAACCCATTAATTCAAAGAGAAATGGAGAGAAAAAGATTAGAAAAAGTGACGACAAATAATGATTATTTATACTTAGCAACTCCCGAAGATATGATTTTACAAAAATTAATTTGGTATAGAGAAGGGAAAGAAATTTCTGAGCGTCAATGGCGAGATATTGTGGGTATATTAAAAGTACAATCAAGAGATTTAGATTTTAATTATTTAAAAGATTGGGGAGAAAAAGAGAATTTAATAGACTTGTTGAAAAAAGCCTTGACTCAATCGGGAATATCTCTATATTTGTCTTGATAACTCTTTGCGTCTTTGCGAGAGGAAAAAAAGATGCGATCGTACTTCTGAAATAAATTGACTTTATCATGATATTAATTAATATTTAATTTACTTATTTTCTATGGACAAATGATAAACAATTGTGGCAATTAAATCCAAAATTAAGGATTCTCCATTGATAATATTATTTAATTCCTGTAAAAGTAATTCTTGTCGGATAATTTCCCTAATTTCTTCTCCGTTAAGATGGTAATGATAGAATTTTTCTCCTAAGTATATGATGATAGGAAAAGAAGTGATATTATTCCCCTGTTGAGAGTTTATTACTTTAAAAATATTAATTTTCTGGAGATGTTTAATTAAGTCTTTTTTTAGACTAATATCTAATTTTAGTTTTTCTATAGCAGTCCTAAATGAGTTGTGAGAATATAATTAATAATTAAAGAAAAAAAT
>CAYPDC010000171.1:0-6920 GCA_964409355.1 uncultured Cyanobacterium sp. | reverse complement strand
AGAAGGAGCAATGAAATTAGGTATATCAGTGCGATCGTTGCAAAGATTATTCAAACGTTACCAACAGGGAAATAAAGGCAGTAAAAGAATGAATGTTAAACAGGTTGCTATTCGAGTTCAAGCAAAAGCATACTAACTCAAAGAAACCAATTATCCATCCTATAGAACAGTTTTAAGAGTTCTTAAGCCATATACCGACAAGAAAAATAAGAGTATTCGATCGCCAGGGTGGCAAGGAAATACCTTATCCGTTAAGACTCGTGATGGTTTTGATTTAGATATTAGTTACAGTAACCAAGTTTGACAATGTGGTCTCGCGCAGCGAGTGCCTTCGGCAGCATACCCGTGCGGATGTGCTTTTAGTAGATCAACAGGTCTAGTTGATTGGTCGTCCTTGGTTAACAACGGTAATTGATAGTTATTATAATTGTATTATGGGAGTTAATTTGGTTTTTGATGCCCCTAGTTCTTTGGTTGTTGGTTTAGCTTTGCGTCATGCCATTTTACCAAAAACTTATGGCGAAGATTACGGGCTTAACTGCGATTGGGGAACTTATGGACTACCTCAATATCTTTTTACTGACGGGGGTAGGGATTTCCGTTCTAATCATTTAGCGGAGATTGCCACGCAATTGGGTTTTGTTTTAAAGTTGCGCGATCGACCCTCTGAAGGTGGTATTGTCGAGCGTCCTTTCAAAACTCTTAATCAAAGTCTATTTTCCACTCTACCGGGCTACACGGGATCGTGCGATCGATGTGGTTTAACTTTTTTTGAGATGACTTATTGGCAAAAAGGTTTATAATTTTAATAACTAAAATTGCACTTAATGTATTCCGATAACAATGAAATCACAATCGTACGAAAGAGTTATTTATGATAAAAACCCCTTGATAGAGGTAATTTGTCAAGTACGATTTCCTACGGTGTTAAGAATAGCTAATCAAGGTGCATTTGAGTTTCAGGAGAAAATCCAGTCAGATTATCCTTTTTGCCAAAAATTGGAATCATCTTCTAATAACATTTGTAATTTTATATTCCGTTCGGAAAATTCCAAGTGGCAAGTTTCCTTAACTGAAAACACTTTAGCTTTATCGACTTTGGAATATGAAAAGTATGAAGACTTTAGAGAAAAATTTGTTGATTTGACAAAATTACTAGAGACAACTTACACTATTCCTTTTTATGTAAGAGTCGGTTTAAGATATCGAGATTTAATTCTTAGATCTGAATTAAATATTAAGGATGAACCTTGGTTAGAGTTGATCGATGAGTCTCTTATACTTGAATTGAAAAACCCTTACTTATCTGACAAAATAGAATCTATTAATAAAAGTATAGAGATAAAAATTGATTCTTCTGCAAAACTCCGATTTAATCATGGTATTGTGACGGCACAAGATCCAGAACAAATGAAAGAGGAAGAAGAAGCATATCTTCTTGATTATGATTTTTATGTCGAAGGGAAGGTAAGTAAAAATGACGTATTTAACAGAATCGATCAGTTTAAACAAGAAGCAGGAACAAGATTTCGATACAGCATCACGCAAAAGTTACATGATGCCATGTCCCCACGCCCGATATAAAAAAGCTGTTCCAACTGATATAGCAAGTAATTGGGTGCGTGATGTTACTAAGCTAAAATCCTATGATCATTCTTTAAAGAGAGGAAAGAATCAGTTTTTGCATAGTTCTTCTAAACTAAAATCAGCACAAGACATACACACTACTGAAACAATCATCAATATACGCCATCACTATGATAGTAATTTAATTACTACCAATGACCCTAGCGATTTAATTAATATAAATGATCTCTTAACTGAAGAAGATAAATCTTTAATTAATTACAGGATTTTGGAAACAGCAAATCAGTTAATAAACAAAATATACTCAATTGCTAAAAACGGCGGTTTTTGGTGGGATAAACCTTTAGTTAATGTTACTGAGGATCAAGAAATTGTATTGGAATGGTGGAATAACACTAAAAAAATTACTATTTATATCAGTGACAAGACAATTGATTATATCAAAGTTTGGGGTGCTGATATGGATAACGAAATGCAAGATGACTCAATTGATTTACATGATGATTTTACTCCTCTTTGGAGTTGGATAAATAAATAAAATATAAATGATTATAAAAAATTAAGTAAATGACAATGGATGATGTGGATATAACAAGACTGGACATCTTTTTGATTTATACTTGATTGATTAACAGCGTGTTTGGCATTTTTTCTGAGTTCTTTAAACCCATACATACTGTTGAGATATATCATTGTATATTCGGGCAATATAAACTTTTCCATTAGCTTAATTCTCATTATATTACTTTCAAATACACAAGCTCGATCTAAATTTTTTACTAAGCCTGATTTTCCCAAATACTCCATACTATTAACTCGATTAATTAAAATATCGTTATTTTGTAATCCATAAACATTCAGTTCATTTTCAGATAATTCTAGTTGTAATAAAGATTCCCAATCGTCAATAATTCCGTTATAAAAATTGTTGATCCGAACTATTTTGACACCTTTGCCATAAGCAGATTGTGGTTTATAAATTCCATTTTGTGGACTGTCTAAAATAATTGTTCCAAATGTGCTGATTGTCCAGCTATTAGGTAATATTGTTTCTAATTCAGAATTATTGAAATCAATGTCAAAAAGATTTCTTTGTTTTTTGTTTTTGAGATAAGAATCTTTTTTGCTTAATTTTATTCGTTTTAATAACTCCTCAGCAGGCAGGGCTATTCCATTCTAAAAAGTAGCACAATTGACGTTCTCGCCCACCCTAGAAGGGTAGGGATTCTAAAAATCACTTTTCAGGATGGTTGGTATTCGGGAGAGTCGATCGCAACTATCATTCACCTTTGCTAACAACTTCTCTAACTTCGCTACTATTCGTTTTTGTTCATTTAAAGGTGCGATCGGAACACTAAATTCGGTTATATTACCTAACCTAATATAATTGGTTGCTGATCCATATTGTTTATCTATTAAACTATTTTTCCAGTTAGCCAGAAAGTAGAAATATAAATACCTTCCATTGATGAAAAAATTTGTTAGAGCATAAGTTCTCTGATAAAGATCAAATTTGCCTTTGTAGTAAAGTACCAGACCGACATTTGCCCCATTACCTGGCAACAAAATCGATTCTCCATCAAATATATAATCATCACTTCTTAATGGTTCAGATGCACAAGTGAAAAAATAGTATTGTCCATTCGGATTTCCTTGATTAACGTCTTTTTTTCCCGTTTGAATTTGACATAATTCTTGAATGTTTGCGATCGCCCATCCTTGAGGTAACTTATCATCTACTTTTAAATCTTCAGCCTCTTGCCTTCCGCCTTCTGCCTTCATTTCTATATTCATAATTAAAATTTAATAAATCTTCTTTAAATATTGTTTAATTCAGCTAAAAAATCATCCACATTTAACTCAATTTCTCGCAGAATTTCCCGAATCAATGGACGAGCTAAATCCCTACCCTTATGATTAGGTACAGTGGTTGTTCTTCCGTCAGAGTGTCGATAAAAAACATGACTCCCCTTTTGTCTGATTCTTTCAAAACCTAAATTAGTCAAAATTTTATCCATTATTTTAAAATTAATAATCGGTAATTTACTCATCAACACACCTCAATTTGCTGTACACCGACAAAACGAGGCAATGTTTCGAGAGAGTCTTGATATTCTTCTAAACACAACTCTAAAACCTCTTTTAAGTTTTGTTGTAACTCGTCTAAAGTTGCACCTTGAGAGTGCGCACCGGGCAGATTAGGGATAATACCAACATAAAGTTCAGTATCTGGATCATATTCAATGTATGCTGTAAATGTTTTCATTGCTTTAACCTCATTTAAACTTCAACGGTTATTTTCAAATTACTTGGCTTAGGTAAAGGCTTATTTCTAGCTTGATAGTCTTCAATTAATAACTCTAAAACCTCTTGACCATTTTTTAAGGCTTCCTCATAACTATTCCCGTGAGTATGAGCATAAGGACCAAATTCAGGTAAACTAACGATATATTTTTGATCCTCGTTTGACCATTGGATAAGAATACTATATTGACAATTCATTGATTTACTCCTGTATATTTTCCAAATCTTTGAGGGCATTTTTAACATCTTTTTCTTGATAATGATCGGCATCAGCACCATCTTTACCAGAAAGGGTTAAACTATAATCTAAAAGGGCGTGACTCCACACAGTATGACTTCCTTTACCTGAACGATAAGTAAATCCTGCCTTGAGCAACATCGACTTAAGTTCTCTAATTTTTTTCGGCACTTTCGATGAATCCTCCTTTTTATTATCTTATTTCAAGCGTTTATTATTATCATTCCGAGGCTTTTTTTATTGTCATTCCGAGTGAAGCGAGGAATCTTCGAGGGATGCTTCCTTTCGTCAGCATGACAGGGGAATTAATCTTCAATCAATTCTAAAATGTCCTTAAGACTATCAACCACCGCCTCTAACTCGGTAATCGCCTCACTAGTTAAATAATCAGGCTCTGGTAAATCGTCCGCATCCTCTAAACTTTCATCCTTAAGCCAAGTAATATCGAGCTTGTAATCCCTAGCCTTAATTTCGTCCAGAGAAAAACATCTAAACCGCCCCTCGATGCCCAAATCAGTCCGTTTTGCCCTACCGTTGGGATCATCTCCATAACATTGCTCAAATTCTTCAAAATATGCCTTAGTTAAGGGGCGTTCTTTTTTCGTTACCGTTGGTACATTTGAACGGGCATCGAAGATCCAAACATTCTCGGTGGGTAAGCCCTTTTGTAAAAAGATGACATTTGCCTTAACCCCTTGAGAATAGGGCGTAAATGTACCCCTCGGCAGTCTTAACACCCTATGGACGTTACAATCTTCCATGAGAATCTTAAACACCTCCCCTGCCTTATCTTCAAATAAACAGTTATCAGGAAGGACGATCGCAGCTCTACCACCTCGTTTTAAGATAGTATAGATAGTCGGCTCTAATCCTTGCAAAAACAAATTCATCAAAGCCAGACGGCGAGGGCGAGGCACTAAATCTTGTCCGTAATAGGTTTGGGTTTTAATGCGTTTAATTTCTTTCCTGTCAAATACTCCCCCCGTTTCATCCAATAACCACTGATAAGCAGAAACCAAGAAACCTCCACTACCACAAACAGGATCACAAACCTTAAAATCAATACTATCCCTCGGATCTGGCTTCATTAAACGAACAATGGACTGAATTAAGACTCTAGGGGTAAAATACTGCCCTGCTCCCTTTTTGCCTTCACTAGCGGCTTTTTCTAGCAATCCCTCGAAGGCTTCGGCTTTCACATCTACATCTAAAGCAGTCCATTCAATCTCATCGATAATATTAATGACTTTTTTGAGATTGACGGGATTATTAAAGCGGTGTATTGCTTGATTGAAGATGTCACCCAATAACCCCGACTGTTTTTGTAGAGTCCGAATAAGGGTGAGATAGTGTTCCGTTAATTCTTCCCCTGACTTGGCTTTAAGAGTTTGCCAATCACAATCATCAGGAACATCAATCGCCTTTTCATCTGAGTTTTTACTTCTTCTGCTCTTAAAACTCTATCCACAAATTCCTCAACTATGGCAAAACTAGCTTGTGTTGGCTCAGTTAAAAGATTGTTTAATTCTTTCTCGCATTTATTTACCGCTTCGATTTGTGCTTTAGATAAATTTTCTGAGATTTTTTTTGCACTAGGAGTTCCTCCGACGATGCTTTTCTTTTTCACATCCCAAGCTAGATCAAAAAAATTGCCATTAATACTATAAGTTGTTCGATCGGGAGTTAAAACATCAAGATGTTTACGAATACGATGTTGTATCAAACCTCTGTACTGAAGATCGAAGGTTGTTAAAGTTTCAAATCCCAGTCTTAATACTTCTAAATTTTCGGGTATTTTTTTCGTAATCTCTTGCAGAAACTCAGTCCCATCTTTGTCGCAAATTTGTCCCAAATTGATCGTATCTTTCAATACTTTAACAACTTTTGATTTTGCTTCTTCCAGTGATTTTTTTAAAGCCTCGTCAAGAGATAGAAACTGTTTAGATAAATGAGTTCTAACTTCGTGTAAGAATTCATTATAGGCTATGTCATAAGAGCCTACAGTATTTCTTTTTTCTTCAATGGTTTGTATTTCTGGTATTCCAGTGTTAACTCGGCAATTTGCGATCGCTTTTTCTACCGCTACCTTAAAATCTTGATCATCGTTATCACGATCCTTAATCATAGCGGAAATTAAACCTTCAAGCTGATTACTAAGTTGTCTCCATAACTTCTCAAATAACCTTACATAAGTAGGAAACCAGTCATCCTGCGAAGATACTTTCCAAGAATCTTTAGTTTCATTGATTTTGGTCTGAATATTTTTTTGTAGTTGCCGAACACGAGACTCACAAGCAGAAGCATATTTACGATCGAGCAGTTCTATTCTCTGGGTCAGATATATTAAAACTTCGTCTAAAATCTGTGTCTGTGCTTCCTCTGAATTAGCACAATCGGCAATAACAATTTTCTGAAAATTCGATTTAGATGAAGAATTTTTTTTTTTTTCTTCTAACTTATCCTTAAAACTTTGACAATTTTTATAATTATCACCTTTCCCAGATTCAGCAATTATTCGATTCAATATTAAAAAACACCATTCATTGATCGGAATATCTTTTAGTGCAGTATTTGCTAAATCATATAGATCGACATCTTCTTTTCCCCAAAAATCACCAGTGGAGTTAGGCATTCTAACAAAGAGAGCAAAATCAATATCTTGCCCTAATGTTTCGATCATTCTTTTATCATCCCCAATACCAGTATTACCCAAACCTGGCATATCTATCAATGCTATTTTACCAAAAATCTGTGGGTCTAAAGCCCCGCCCTTTAGGGCGTTAGGGGCGAA
>CAYPDC010000170.1:0-6928 GCA_964409355.1 uncultured Cyanobacterium sp. | reverse complement strand
GCTAAATAATTTGTCGGTTCCCACGGATGATTTTTTGTATCATTGGGATTCAACAATATGGGTTTAAAAAATCCTTTCCAAATCTTGAAAACGTTATATCCATAAGATTCTAAAAATTCTGTAACTGGAGTTGGATATTCTCTATGCTCTTCAAAAATAATATCTCTAATATTTTTCTGTTCTAATAAGTGACTAGCACCTTGTAAAACTTGTAATTCATATCCTTCTACATCCAATTTTATAATTCCAATCTTAAAATCTTGTTCTATCAAATCATCTAATTTTTGCATTTTTACGGTAAAAGTTTTTGTGGTATCGTCGCTAATTTGCTCCTGATGACTGATAAATGCTTCACCTCTGTTTCTTAGGGGTACATTCAAAATACCTTCCTTACTTTCATTAGATAAGCCAATATTTTTGGGGAATAAGCTACATTGACAATTTTTTTGCCATAGGTTTAGATTTTTTGTTAGTTCATCATATACTTCGGGATTGGGTTCAAAGCAATAAAGTTCTCCACTGTTTTCTAATCTTTTCATCGCAATACTTGCTGTATATCCGATATTTGCCCCAATATCTAAAACAACATCTTCAGGCTCAATTAACCTCCAAAGAACCTCTGTCAGACTTAAATCATACAATCCATAGGTATTAATGGCTTTAATAACAGTATCTCCAATATTTTGGGAAGTATTTATCTGTAATCCCCATGGTAATTGTACTGATTGATTTTTCTTGTTTTTTATACTGCTCAATATCTTTTTTATAATCTGACAGGGTTGAAACCAATATTCTGGTCGATTTATGTGGTAGTAAAATTTGTACATAAAATTTTCTAAAAAATTTTGTTTAATTAAGATTGATGAAATTGTCGAGCTTGATTTTTGATATTATGTTCCATATACCAATAATAAGCATTGTCGGCTATAGACTGTATTTTTTTTTCTTCGATGTCACTCTCCTCTGATAAATAGTGGGTATTAGCTTTTATACCATCTACTCCTGATATATTTCCCTGAAAATTAATCGGTAAAAGTCGATGAGCGCAGTAAGCTGCAAAAATAGTCGATTTAGCTAGAAAATTGGGATGGTAATTAGAAAAACCCACTAAAGAATTACCCATTATTTTACTGATTTCTTTAGAAGGTAATTTACCTGTTTTTACAATGTAAATATTATTGATGTTAGCAGGAATTTTGTCTGTAAAATCACCAATATCTATAATTTTTTCAATATTCAATTGTTGACAAATTTTTGCTATTATGGCAACACAATTTTCATAAACTTTTATTCTTCTTCCAGTACTACCAAAAATAATTAGATGACGATGACGACTTGATAAGTCTAAAGGTAACACCAACGGTTCTCCAATATTAGAAAAAACAGGCATAACCTTAATATCAGTATGTTTATTCTTGCTTATTTTAATCAAAATTTCTGCATAAAATTGTTTACTTGTAAAAAAGGAATCGGTTATGTGGCTCAGTTGAGAAGCAATACTTTTTTGAAAGGGGAATAACCAATAACTACTATGCCAAGGATAGGGAGATGAAGCACAAACTTCATGAAACATAGTGATTAGTTGGGGGGATGCTTTTTGTTTAATTTGTTTTAATCCGTCAATTAACCAAATTGGGCATCCTCTTTGAGCATAACCATAGCCCACATAATGGAGTAGTATTTTTTGAGGTGAAATAAGGGATAAACGATCGAACAGGTTATCACCATGACGCTTTTCTAATTGGCTAATTTTAAATCCTTCAATGCTTTCATCTCCTTGCCAAGAGGGATTTCCTACAAGGAAATGGGTGTCTATTTGATAGTCTTGTCGTAGTTGACGGGCTAAATTGAGGGCGTAATCTCCCAAGCCATTAATGGCAGGGGGTAATTCGGGTACTATTTGACAAATGGCGGTAGTCATAAATATTTCTAAAAAACTCCAAGCGAGAGTCGATCGACCTGTCAATATAAAATATAACTGATTATAGCTCGATCGAACTCTATTTCTGATTGATATTAGAGTTCGATCGTCTTGATTGATTTTACTCTAATGCTTGATGAGTATTTTGTGCTTTTTCTAAAAGTAAGAATATTTCTGGAGAATTCATAGAATCATTCCCTCTCTACGAATATTTAATAATAAGGGACTTTGTTCGGATTCAAACTTAGAAGGCAACATTTCAATAAAATTAATTAAGACATCATCCTCAATAGCAATATAACTAATGAGGTTGACTAATTCTTCTTGTTGGAAAGGAGAAAGTTTTTTTTCTGTAATAATTAACAAATCTATATCAGAATTTTTGGTAGCTTCTCCTCTTGCTTGAGAACCAAATAAAATAACTTGTTTTAAATTATTACCATATAAAATATTTAATTTTTGTCGGAATGTTTGGATTGCTTTTTCATTCATAAAAACTTAATGATAATTTTCTTGTCGTCATTTATTTAAACATAATATATATTTTATGAGAAAGTCTTTTCTTACTCGATATTAGAGTTCGATCGCATTTCCAGAAATAAGGACTAAAGTCTTTACTACGAGCTTATCTTAATATTTTGTGAGGATGTTTTATACTTGATGAAAGAGATTTTAGGAAGTAACAAAAATGTTTGTCCAAGAAAAAATCGATAACGAGTTGACACAAGAAGATAAGTTAGTGACTTTAGAGGACTTTCTTAACTGGTATCCCGATGGTTATGAGGGGCGATTTGAATTACATAATGGAGTGATTGTCAAAATGCAACCTACTGGTACCCATGAACAAGTAGCGGGTTTTCTAGCGATGGAAATTGCTTTTCAAATTAAACGTTTTAATTTACCCTTCTTTATCCCTCGGCAGGGATTAATTAAAGCCATTGATACCGATAAATCTGCTTATATTCCAGATGTAATGGTATTAGATGATGATTCTATTAAAAATAATGAGCCAATGTGGAAGAAGCGATCGACTATTACTCAAGGAAAAACCATTAAATTAGCCATTGAAGTGGTGAGTACCAATTGGCAAGATGACTATTTGATGAAATTAGGGGAGTATGAAAAATTAGGTATTGAAGAATATTGGATTATTGATTATTTAGGGTTAGGGGGAAGACGTTATATTGGTACTCCTAAACAACCTACTATTTCTATTTATCACCTAGTAGATGAAGAATATACCATAAAGTTATTTCAAGGAAAAGATGTGATTAAATCTCGTTTATTTCCAGAAATAAGTTTAACCGCCGAGGAAATTTTTGAGGTGGGAAAGTAGTTTGTCTTTTCACAAATACAGGCAAGATGCCTGTTTTACGTTAAAGGGCAAGGTTTTTCTTGATAAATGCAAGATGTTTTTCTGTATTGAGATGTTTTTGCAAAACTGATAATACGTCAGCTAGATTATAGTTAAGCAAAGAATTTACCGCTAAAACCAATCCGGGGAAAATTTGACTTTCAATCAATCCCGAAGAATCAGGCTTAAAGGTAAGATATTTCCCTTCATTCAAATAAAACCAATCTATTTTTCTTTCATATACTTGCCAAACAATATATTCTTTGACTCCATGACGGCGGTAAACTTGTAGTTTATCATATAAATCGTAGGAAGCACTTGAACCAGCTATTTCGACAATTAATTCGGGAGCACCTTCGATATAATCATCTTTACTAACTCTTGATTGTCCGCCTCTTGTTATTCTTAAAAGAGCATCGGGTTGGGGTTGATTGTCTAAGTCTAATCTCACTGTCGCATTATCTGCTAATTCTACCCCCGAAGTATTTGCCATATAAAAACCTAACCACGTCATAATATAGCTATGGGGTAAACCGTGTCCTTCATATCTTAAAGCCGCTGCCATATATACAACTCCATTAATTAATTCTGTTTTGATGTGTTCTACAATAGTTTGAGTGCGTTTTTCAAATTCAATGCTGTTGAGACGATCGCCGTTTTCTAAGGGTGGTATAGTATTCGTTTTCATCGCTTAATACCTTTTTGTTTTGATAGGATAAATTAAGATAATTTTATTTTAAATTTTTTGGTGAGGGAATTATTGGTTTTTATTCAATTTAGCTGAAATCATCATTTTTACCACATCAGGAGTCTTATATTTTGCTTTCCAGTCTAATTTCTCCAGCGCCTTATGGGGATTCGATCGTCCGATCGAAATATCTGTAGGACGAAATAAACTTCGATCGATCATAACGTGATCTTGCCAATTTAACTGTAAATATGCAAAAGTCATCTCGACAAAATCCTGTAAAAGATAACTCTCTCCTGTGGCAATGACATAATCATCGGGTTGATTTTGCTGTAACATTAAATACATGGCTTCCACATATTCCTCCGCCCACCCCCAATCTCGACTAATGTTAGTGTTGCCTAAATATAACTTTTCTTGGCTTCCTTCTGCTATACGACAGGCGGTAGCGATGATTTTTTGAGTAACAAATCGATCGGGGCGCAAAGGAGACTCATGGTTAAAGAGAATACCAGAACAAGCATATAAACCGTAGGCTTCTCGATAGTTGGCTACTTGCCAAAAAGAGGCAGATTTTGCCACTGCGTAGGGGCTTCGAGGGCGAAAAGGAGTATTTTCATCGGCGGGAAGGTTTCCTGTGTCTCCGAAGCATTCACTCGAACCAGCACTATAAATCTTAATGGGTTTCTCTAAAAAACGCACCACTTCTAACAGGTTTAATGTGCCTAACGTAATACTTTCTAAGGTTTCGACGGGTTGCTCAAAGGATAAGCCTACAGAAGTTTGCCCTGCTAGATTATAAATTTCATCGGGGTTAACTTGGGAGATTACTTGTAAAACACTACGAAAATCCGTTAAAGCCATAGAAATTACTTTAACTTGATCTCGGATGCCTAAAATATTGAGGTTGCGAAAACTAGATATTTGAGCGTCTCTGGATGTACCCCAGACGGTATAACCTTTGGTTAGGAGTAGTTGGGCTAAATATGCCCCATCCTGCCCTGATATTCCACAAATTAAAGCTATTTTCATGGTGATTTGATTAGTCGATCGATCTCTAAATTACCACTTTTTCGGTTTGTCGGGAGTATAATTAAAAGACTAGATTAGAAATACTAAAGATTGAGGTACGGAAAAACAAATGACTATTGCCACCGAAAAGATTAGTTTTCAGGAGTATCTAAAATATCATGACGATACAGATACGAGCTATGAATTAGTTGACGGAGAATTAATTGCAATGAGTTTAGGTACTGGTAAACATGGAGATATTATCGAATTTATTAATGATCTTTTTAAGGACATCATTAAACAAGAGAATCTTCCTTGGACTTCTAAAGATACAAAAGTGGGAGTTCGATCGCCCCGGGGCAGAAGATGGGACACTTCTCGTATTCCAGATGTTACTGTATTACCTCTTGAACAATGGCAAAATTTAGGCAATAGACAGGCAGTAATCGATTTTAATGAAACTCCCCCTATTTTAGTAGTAGAAGTGGTTAGTCCATCCACCAGAAAAACCGATTATCGCAGTAAACGCACAGAATATGCCGTCTTGGAAATCCCTGAATATTGGATTGTTGATCCCGATGAGCAAATTGTCACAATTTGTATTTTAATAGATAGTTTTTATGATGCTAATACTTTTCAAAATGAAGAATTAATTATTTCGCCAACTTTTCCCAGTTTAAAGTTAACGCCGAAGCAACTATTTCGATAGGAGTGAAACCACAAAAATTGATTTTTCTTGATTTTATGCTACTTGTTGATGTGATTCTTTTTGGAATTCATCTAATAAAATAAAAAATTTTTCAAAACCAGTTTTCTCGTCATCACAAGAAAGCATAATTAACTTCGCCCAACTCGTAACACTTTTTATCCCTAGACGTTTTTGTAACCAAGGCTGAAAACCATCAAAGAAAAATTCTTCATCTTCATCTAAATCGTATCCTAGTTCAGTCCTAGCAAACTCATAACCTGTCAAAAACATAAATAAATCCGTGACAGAAGGACGACCTAAATACAGACCGGGTGTTTCTTTTATTTTTCGTAAAGTTTCAGATAAATTAGTCATTTTCTAACCTCCAATAGAGTCTAGTTCATCGATTATAAACTGTCCACTGCGACAACTAAAATCTGCTATCCATTTATCTCTTGATAAACCATATTCCGATAAATTGTCAAATACTAATTCATAAACTTCAACGCCGTAATGAGTTCCATTTTCTGTAATAGTATTATTTACGCCACAACGGCTACTGATGATAAAACAATCACTTCTGCGTTTAGTTTTTACTCTGAGTATTTTGTGAGAAATTCCATTCTTTTTAAGCCAATAACTGATAGCCATAGCACAACGATCGCACTCCAGTATGGGATAATCAGCAATAATATTTTTGATCTGTTTAAAGATAAACTGTTTATCCATAGGACGAAGGAAATATCATTTATTGCCTGTTAATTATTCTCATCTATAGAATTTCGTTAGAAATATCATATCGAACTGCTTTCATACTAGATAGACTTCTGATTACTTTAATGATCCAACTCCATGATAAGATGATTAACATCAGGGAAATTGACATTAGATGTTTAATATGGGAGAGTAACAAAAAAGATGAAAACAACTCATTACCTAACAGCAACAGTACAAAAAGGAAATTACTTAGAAATAAATCTACCAGAATTATCTGAGGGGCAAAATGTAGAAATAATCTTAATTGTGCCTGATAACAACACCATGGATAAAAGTAATGACTGTTTTTCTGACTTATGCTCTTCTGAGCAAGATCGTTTTAGCAAAAAATCCTTAGCGGAACGTCGTAAACTAATGACACAACAAGCGGAAATAATGGTAAAGTATTATGAGCAAGATAAATCATGGCGAGAGTGGGAAAGTCTTGACGTAGGACATATCTATGACTATTAAGCCACAAAGAGGGGAAATTTGGCTTGTAAATTTAGA
>CAYPDC010000169.1:0-7113 GCA_964409355.1 uncultured Cyanobacterium sp. | reverse complement strand
TCTTTTTCTACTTCATCCCAACTATTTAATAATGGTTGACTTCCTAAAGATTTTTGTCTTAAAGTCCATAACTTTTTACCTAATTCTGTTTTTGGTTTATAGTTTGTTAGCTTATTATTATCATCTTCATCATCTAACAAATAAGCCTTAATATCAGCAAAACTGCCCTTAACTACTTTTCCCTCATCCACTGCCTGAAGCACTTTTTGAGCATTAGTGGCAATCTGCGATCGGCGATTCTCAATTCTTCTTTTACGAATTAACTCAAATAACTCCTCTTGATCTTCTTCCGATAAAACAGAAATTGCCTCTAAAATTTCTTGGTAAGCTATCATAAAACCTCCTTTAGGCTAAATTCCACCTTCGTTAATTGTAATTTAATTTTCTCATCCAAAGCTAAATACTGCCCTCACCCCCAACCCCTCTCCCAAAGAGAGAGGGGAGTTATTTTGTAGGTTGGGTTGAAGAATAAAACCCAACCATCGAAGTTTTGTTGGTTCGTAGGGGCATAATATATAGCAATTATTGTAATCATGAAGTACAAGAGGATCCCCCTAAATCCCCCTTAAAAAGGGGGACTTGAGAATAACAACTGTACTTCATAATTATGAAAAATGCTATATTATGCCTTTTTAAAGCCCTATGGATTACGAGATATTTGTGTTGGGTTACGCTATCGCTAACCCAACCTACAGGTTATGTGGTGTTTGTTAAATATTGTTCATAGTAAGATTCAGGATTAGTTAAGATTTCTTCGAGAGTGACGGCAACCCAGTTATATTTGCTGAAAGGTTCTTTTTCTGATTCATCCATGACTATAGCAAATTTATAATCACTCCAAGCTAATTCTGCTTCTGCCATTACTGTGCCTATGTCATTGGTTAATTCATATCCTGTTTCGGGAAGTTGCCAGTTATTCTCTTTCATGTGGGCAATGAGGGGAGATACTTCCTCTAGGGTAAATTCTTCTATGGCTAACCATTGCTTTGAGGTGGTAACAGTAACTTGGGGAGAATATTTTTGTATATCCGATTCAACGATCGCACCTAGTTGACTATCTGGGGTGATTAAATAGTTATAGGGTAAAAATTGGTACAGGTTAAATAGTCTTAATATGCCATTCCATAGTTTTTGTTTTTCTTCTTCTGTTTCTTCTTCATTCAGATTTAACACAATTAAACTAAATACGCTATCGGCATTACCTTCTTGATGAGGTTTAGAGTGGAGGGCGCTTTTTATTTCTACTAATAAGGCATTATCAGAGGAATAATAGCAAAAATCACCATAGATAGACGTTTTTATTTGTTTTTCTAACTCTAGGAAAAGATGAGAGGGAATATATCGAGCTAAATCTTGATACCATTGGGCTTTTTTCTGCTCATCTTTAGCAATCAAAGGATTAAGATAAGCCAAAGTGTTGACAAGGGCAAATTTTGTCCATAGTTGTGCATTGGGATTAGTTAACCAATCCATTAACCAGATGAAGCTATTTTGATTGATAAAATCTAAGGCTTCGGTGCATTGATATTGTTGATAAAGGCGGTTTTTATTCTCAGTAAAGGTTTTATTGGACTGATTTTCGAGGAAATTATAGTAATATTCTTGATTTTTGTTACTGTTAAACTCTGATTCTACATCTTGCCACGTTAATGACCAAATATAATATTCTCCCGTCTTATTTATTGCCATCCGTTGACTAAAATCTGAGGAGATGCGATCGCAGTGATATTGCCAACCATCGGTAAAAATAGCAATGGGTTTACTTTGTTCTTTTTTCGTGGGATAAAAGACAAAATCCGCTCGACTAGGGATATTTACCCCTTGATTTGTGGTTAATTCTACCTGTGGCTCAATATTCCACGATTTTCCTCCTATTTGTAAAAAATAACCTGCTTTACCGTTAATGATTTCTTTCCGAACTATGGTAGGTTGATCATTATGGCGATAATGTCTTAATGCTTCGATGAATCTTTGTTCTAAAACACTATCAAATAAAGCATTGAGGGGAACTTGAGATAGATTTGATTTATGGGGTTTGAGATGACATTGACGGGATAAAATACTATTAAGTAAATTTCGGGCAACGGTGCGACTGGTGTAATCTTGATCGAAACTATTACGATAACCGTAAAGGCAGTTATAACAACCATCCTCACATTCGCAGGTTTTTAACACCATTAAAGCCTGTTGAAATAATTGAAAAAAGTTATCAGGATTTCTCAGTAATTGTCTTAAATAACCGCTACCGCCGGGGATGGTATCATAAAGGAATAAAAAGGGTTTTCGTAGTAAACGAGGACTATTAAAGGATGGTTCTTGATTGATCAACGTTTTGAGATGATCCACATTTCCTTTAAAGTATAATTTTAAGCCTAACTGTAAGGCGGCGATAAAAGAATGTAATTGTTGATCTGAGTTAAGGGTATCTACGGGCATTAAAAAGCGAATCGCCTCGGAGGAAAATTCCCGAAATAAATAAACAACATCGACAAAATCTTCTTTGTCTTGCTTTTTATCACGAATGCGACAAGTAAAGGTGTGATTTTTTTTCTCATCCTTACCCTGTACTTTGCCACAGTGACGACAAATTTTAAATCCTGCGCGGGGGAATGATTCTCCTGCTACTTCAAAGTTATCTGCTAAGTGGGAAGGTTCGCCAAAATTGATCTCTCTAAAGGTGACTTTACTGATAAACTCGAAGCCAAAGGGGAAGGTTTCATCATCGATTAAGTAGCTATTTTCACAGTAATTCGGTTCAAAATCCACTAACATTTGACGGGTGAAAAAGGCTGTATTTCTCTCATCTCGATCGTCTCCAATACCACTATCTTTAGCGCTACTGGTAGCCATTACCTGTCTTAGTCGTAGTAATTTGCGTTTTCTACCTTCATCTGACCACATTATATCACCACAACGGGGACAAGTAGCTTGATGGGCAATGTCTCTAATGGCTTCGGTGGCAAAAGAACAATTACGGCATAGTCTCCATTCTTTAATTTTAGATAAACTTAGGTCAATTTGATCTACTCTGATTTGTTTTCCTTGGGCATAAAATACCCCACTCGGTACTAATTCCCTAATGGCGATGGCGCTTGATCTTTCATATTCAAAGGGTTTAGTATCGTATTTACCCTTTTGAGAGTTATTTTTACGCCAAATGACGGATTTAAGGGTTACACCCGGTTCAGGAAAGGCATAATTAGGCAATAAACCTTCATCGGTGAGAAAGTTAAGGATATTTTTTTGATTAATTTGTTTGATTAACTCTAGTAAACCATCTCTCTCTCTTTTTAACTCCTCCATTTCTTCTTCATAGTGTTGAGATTTTGCTTCTGTTTCTTTCTTTTTGAGACGACGTTTTAAAGTGTCAGTTTGATTTTTTAATCTTTTTCTTTCCTCGACTACCTCTTGTAAACGATTGAGGATTTGCCATGTTAACCCCCCTTCGTTATTTTGCCCTTTTTCAATAAATAGTCTTAATTGTTCGATGGTTGAATCAGAAATAATGGCAGGATTTAGGCATTGGTAGGAAAAATCAACGTTTTGAGATTCCTTCGCTGTCGCTCGGAATGACATCATATCGTTATGAGGATGATTAAATAAATTGATAAAATCTTGTAATAATTCTTGTTGGTGTTGATCGATATAATCCAACCAAGGGTAAGGAAAACGAGATAAATTTTTATTTTCGATCGCCCCTAACACCTTGCCTAATTCCTCTAATATTTGTATGGATTTGTTATCAAATACTACCCAACGCTCCAAACAGTAAGCAGTTAACTGTCTCTGTAGGATAGCAGAAGCATCGAGATAAGAACCGGGAGGGGTTACGCCACCATCAAGCATTTTCAAGGGATTTGCCCAAAAATAAAGATCGTGGGGTTTCCCGTTGGCGATCGCACTTATCAAAGCATTGCCATCCCGTCTTCCAGCGCGTCCCACCCTTTGCTGATAATTAGCTTGACTAGGAGGAATAGAACATAATAACACAGAGGATAAATCCCCAATATCAATGCCCATTTCGAGGGTAGAAGTGGCAGAAAGCAAATTGGGATCGGTTTTTCTGTCTCCTTGAATAAATCGATTCTCTAACTCCTCTCTCACTTCCCTTGATAGTAAACCTGTATGCTCTCTGGCAAAAATACGGCGTAAATTGCCGTTACGGTAAAGATTACGATAAAAATTAGAAGTTAGAGTAATATTTTCTTGATAAAAACCATGACATTGAGGGCGTAAACAGGGCATATTTACCCATAGTTGCGCATTGTGGGGGGCGCTTAATACCTCATGGGAACAATGATTACATCTGAATTTATGGCTATTAATATCCACCTGTAAGGCTTTTTGTGCGATACCCCAAACTTTGATATTATTTTTAGCCAAACTTAGCCCAAAAATTCCCGTTTCCACTAAATGATGAAGAATAATGCCGTAGATTGACTCTAGTTGACTGATAATTAAAGGGGAATAGTTGCCCAATAATTTATAAGCCCAAGTTTCATACCAAGTGCCATTGCCACTGGATTTAAGTAAAGTTTCAAATAAGGGTAAATTTTTGGCTGATAAATAAGTAGGTGTAAGGGAAGCGCTACCAAATCGAGGCATAAAAGGAAGATATTGCAAAACAAAGGTATTGCCTCCACTTTCGATATAGCCTTTCGTGGCGGTGTGTAAAATTCCTCCCTGTTGTCGTAGGTGATAAACCATGCCGAGAATTAACTGTTTTAATCTCTCAATGGTAAGGTTTTCTAAGCCACCAATTTCATTAACTAAAATTTCTTGTAAGGGAATGAGACTTTTAGTCAACAATGACGGATTTAAGCCGATACTGCAACTATAACTTTTTTCTAATGATCCGCCTTTTTTGCTATATAAGCCCAACTCAGCGATAATTTCCCAGTCTAAACGCTGATTAATCAATTTTGTTAAATAAGGGTCTAGTTTACCCCCGTTTTGTAACGATTCCCATTCCTTTAACCATTCCAAATCTGAAGGCATAAAGGTTGCGACATAATCAGCATCATTATTGAAGTGCGCTCGCATCTTTGTTGCAAATTCACTTCTCAGGGTTTCCAAGTCACTAACCGTGTTATTCTGTTCTAAATATTGACAAATAGTCGATCGCATGGTCATGCGGTAGGTGCGCGCTTCAAAAAAACCTGCACGATGGGCAGCATCCTGTACAGAATCGGAAAAACAGATCAATTTTGGATCATCATTATAACTAGAACTGTAGAAAGTGCCAATACCAGCACTAGCCAAACTTGCCGCCCTTGAACCGATAATAATTAAACCATCTTTACTACCACATAAGGGGCAATCATGATTAATTTTTCTCAAAGTCTCATTATTTTTCGTGGTACTTTGAATTAAGTTACTCGGTTCGATCACTGATATTAACTCCTCACTACCACAACGATTACAAAAGGTTGCATCTTTTTTATTTAGACTTAAACATTGACTACAAAGCAGATGATGTAAGCCCTCACCCCCAAGCGCCCTCCGCCTAGGGGAATCTCCCTCACCCCCAAGCGCCCTCTCCCTAGGGGAATCTCCCTCACCCCCTAACCCCCTCTCCCTAGGGGAGAGGGGGGATATGGTTCTTTCTCCCTCTGGGAGAGAGTTAGAGAGAGGGCTAGGTTTCTCATCAGGGAAAACAAAGGTAATTAAAGGATTTTGGGAAAAGTAACCCATATAAAAATCTTTGACATCGCAACTAATTTTGTTATCTCCCGTTTGTCTTCTTAAACCACCCCAACCCGTGCTACCACAATGGCGACAATGAATAACAGGTAAGGTTTTTCTCTGGATTTCACGGGTTAAGTCGTCATAATGGACTAATTGCGGTTTTTTACTCACCGTTGCTACCATTCTTCTTAATTCCCTTAACCAAAATTGCAATCTGATATTTACCCACGCTCTACCGTCATCATTACGCGCGATCGCACCTAGGGTTAATAAACTATTTAAAATAATTTGCCCTTCTTCATCGCTGTATCTTTGTCCTAAACTGTTATTTTTACTTAACTCCTCCCATAATGCCTGTAAAGAGATAACCCGATGATTGTCTAATATCTTGAGTAGATTTTGCATGATAAACAAAGACTTGAGGCGATCGCCTAATTTTACACGCCATGATAAATCCGCTATATCATCTTCTAATTCTTCCTGAAACCATAACTTAAAGTGCGATTTAATACAATCTAGGAAACTAGAATAATCAGCAGTATTGAGTTTTAATAAATCTTGATTAGTAGGTAATTGAGGATAATCAATCAAAGCATTAGCCAAAAATTCCGCCGAAGATAAACGATCTTCTTCAATCATGGCAGAATCATTAAAAGGCTCATTAAAAATAGTTTGCCCATAATCCAACATCTGGGGTTTACTATCCTTACCCCCCAAAGTAGCAGAAGTGCCAACACAGGCTAAATGTTGATTAGGAGTCTTTAACCTAGCCTTGAGACGGCGAATTAAACAGGCTAAATCCGTACCCTGCGCCCCATCAAAAGTGTGAATTTCATCCACTACCAAATAACGTAAAGTTTCAGGGGTATTTTTTGCCCAAATAGTTTGATTACTCGGACGAATCAACAAATAATCAAGCATCTTATAGTTAGTTAACAAAATATCGGGGGGATACTTTCTCAATAAATTTTTATCGGTAATAACGAAATCCTCCCCCATAGTGGTTTTTGGTTCTCTTTCTGTATCCCCGACATATAACCCTGCGGTAACTTTGCCCTTGAGGTGGGGATTATGCCAAATTAAACCTGCTAAACGCTTGGCTTGATCTGTGGCAAGGGCATTCATAGGATAAATTAGAATAGCCTTGATACCTCTTTCTCTAAAAGTATCGACACAGTGGGCTAATATGGGTATCATATAACATTCTGTTTTCCCTGAACCTGTACCCGTTGCCACTAAGGTTGATTGATAATTAGGACTTTTGAGACGATTAAAAGCTAACTCTTGATGACGGTGAGGGGTGAATTTCATCGGCACGGAGGGGAAAAAATCTTTGCCGATATTGCCTTGACGGAAGGGCAAACCAATAGAGAGATAACAACCTTTGAAAATACTATCTTCCTCTTGTAAGAAATCTTCGATTAA
>CAYPDC010000168.1:0-7362 GCA_964409355.1 uncultured Cyanobacterium sp. | reverse complement strand
TCATTTTTAAACTATTTCTTGCCATGCTGGTTATCGAGCGTAGTCGAGATGCCCACACCTTCCATGCCTCCCCACCTTACTTTTCGGTAATCTTTTGATGTAATCTCTAACTACCTTTGATTATTTCCCAACAAAACAAATCTTTCCTGATAAGATAGAAAAAGACTTCTTAATAAAAGTTAATATTTATTGGCATGGGGAGATACTGTTAAGATAATGACTCAACAATGGGATAATCGTCAACATACTAACGGCAAAACATCGGTGAAAGTTAATGAGAATGAGAATCAGGACTTATTAATGGTGGGTTTGACTTCCGATAAGCTAGATAAGGGGGAGAAAAAAACACAAAGTAATGGTGTGCTTTTAGGTTTATTATTAGGGGTGATTGGCACTTTTATTGCTATGAGGGTAGTTAATGTTAATTATGCCAGTCGTTCTGAATCTACGGTGACTCCGACAACGGAAATATCTGCTACTAATGTTAGTCAACCTATTACCACGACTCAAGTTGAAGTGACGCAAGTAGCAAATCAAATAGACGTTACTGGCACGGTTTCTGCTTTTGAGTTAATACCAGTGATGTCATCTGCTAACAATTTACAGCTTAAAGAGGTTTTAGTGGATGAGGGAGATTTTGTCGAAAAGGGTGATATTTTAATTCGTTTGGATGATACTATTTTAAGGGCAGAATTAGCTCAAGCATTAGCCGGGTTAAATCAGGCTCAAGCTAGATTAGCAGAGTTAAAGGCTGGTACAAGACAAGAGGAATTGGCAAGGGCAAAGGAAAATGTTACTTATGCTCAAGCAGAAGTTAATCAGGCACAATCTGATTTGCTGTTGGCTTCCACTAGACTCCAGAGAAATCGACAGTTGGAAGATGAAGGGGCGATCGCAAAAGATAGATTGGATGAATTTATTAATGATGAGTTGAGTAAAAAATCTAATTTGATTAAGGCAAAAGCAAGATTGCGGGAAGCGAAGCAAAGATTAGAGGAATTAGAGAAAGGGGAAAGACAGGAGGTTATCACTCAAGGAGAGGCAACGGTGACAGAGGCACAAGCAAGGGTTAACCTAGTGGAAGCGAGATTGAATGAGACGGTGATATTTGCACCCGTGACGGGAAAAATAGCACAAAGAAATGCAAGAGTTGGGGATGTTACCTCTTCTTTTAATTCCCAAAGTTTGTTTACTATTATCGAGGATAATCGGCTTAATTTAGAGTTAAAAGTGCCTGAAAATGAGTTAAAAAATATTAGAGAGGGGAAAGTTGTTAATATTTTTTCTTCAGCAAATAGGAATATTCAATTAACAGGAAAAGTCAGGGATATAAACCCCATAATTGATGCCCAATCTCGTCAAGGAATTGTCAATGTAGATTTACCGCCAAATACTGATTTAAAGCCGGGTATGTTTCTTCAGGCTAGGATTGTTACTAATGTTAAACCGAGTTTAACTGTACCAATGGGGGCAGTTTTACCGCAAACTGATGGTAAGGGGTTGGTATATCTAGTAAATGATGATAATACTGTTACTGCTCAAATTGTGACTTTGGGAGAAATTGTGGCTAATGATAGGCTAGAAATTCTTTCGGGGTTGCAAAAAGGAGATGCGATCGCACTTCAGGGGGTAAACTATTTACAAGATGGTAGTCAGGTTAATATCTTGGGGAATTAGATGCTTGAGCAATATCTGAAATAGGGAGTTTAGTTATTTTAACTGCTAACTGGGGAATCAAATAATTCCTAATTCTTTTTTG
Source organism: uncultured Cyanobacterium sp. (assembly GCA_964409355.1). Taxonomy (GTDB): domain Bacteria; phylum Cyanobacteriota; class Cyanobacteriia; order Cyanobacteriales; family Cyanobacteriaceae; genus PCC-10605. The sequence goes on along the minus strand of CAYPDC010000168.1, from coordinate 5,603 downwards.
AGAAGTTGAATAGATTTTTCCCCGATATAATTATTACTACAAATTATTTTTGGCATTCTAATTAATTCCTCTTGAATTATGTCTAAGGCTTTTTTCACAATACCATAACAGTTGCGATCGCACATTATAAGATGAGAACAACGAATGAGATGATATAGTTTTCTTTGATCATGAATAGAGGCGGTAATGGTAGAAATGTCATCTCCCCTGAGACTGTGAATTAAAATCTCTGCTACCCTTAAAATACCACCACTAAGGCTAACAATACCTAAATGGGAAGCAGGGGGGAGTTTTTTAATGATGTCTAACTCTTTTTGATAGTCGTAAATGTCAACGGGAATGACTTGGGTTGACTCAGGAGAAACCACCCCTAACACTTCAGTGATAAAATAGCGACTTGTCACCACTGTCGCTGAGGAGATTTGAGATAATAACTCTTTTAACTCCTCTAAAGGTACTAATTGAATGGGCATTAGTAAAGCCTGTTCCAATTCTATCACCATTAATTGCCCTGCTCCGAGATCCGAACTAGGAACTGTCACCAATACCAAAGCATTACACCTTAAACGCCATTCAATCTCTTTGAGGAATAACTGCTTAATTTGCTCAAGATTCAAGCCTTCTTGTAATAACTCATCAAGACTTTTTTTGATAATTTTGCTTGGGATAGACTCAGACAAATAGGAATCATGATTTTCCCTTATACCCTCATTACCCTGATATTTTACATAAATCCCTGAACCAGTAATAGATTCCACTAAACCTTTTTTTTCCAGTTGTTTATATACTTTGCTGATGGTGTTGCGATGCAAACCCGTTATTTGTGCTAGTTGTCTTGTACTAGGTAAACGATAACCGGGGGGATATTGCCGAGATGCGATCGCAAACTGAATTTGATCTATTAATTGTTGAGAGGGAGAAATGTGGCTATCAGCTTGGATACGAAAATGGAACATTATTTGAGAGTGGAGAATAATGAGTGATGAGTAAGTAATGCGTAATGTGTAATGAGTGAAAGACAAGAGGTAAGATTTTTTTATTCTCCGACTTTTGACACCCGACACCGTAAGGGTTGAACATTGTTCAACCCCTACAACCTGACACCTCTTTTCTTAATTCTTCATTTTTCTAACTGTCAGCTTTGCTTCCTAATACTTGTTGTTTCAAGCTATCAAACTCAGCAAATAATTCTTGACGAGTGGATGCTTTGAGTAAATAACGGGTAACAAACCAAATACTGTAACCTAAACCGACTAACTCAAGAATAGAAGAAAGTAGAGGAATATTGTCGATCGCATCTAAAACGGATAAGGTGACATAAACGGTAATAGCGGCGGCAACAATTAAACCGGTAGTAGTAAGGGGTTTTTGATAGTCAGAAAAAAAACTACCTAATTGTTCAGGTACTTTTGCTAAAAAGTCAACTACTAAATCCACATATTCTTGCCAACTACCATCACTAGAAGCAGGTTTGCCAGTGGTAGTCATCATACCGGGTACATCATTACTAATTTTTTCCATTGTTTCGTTGGTTTTAGTTTCCATGTCTTGAACTTTAGATTCCATAAAATAAGATCTCCTAGAGTAAATTTTAAGAATAGTTACAGGAGTCCAATTAAAATAAATTATTGACTCTTGCTAATATTATCAAAGAGTTTCTATTTTAGGATCGTTAAGTTAATTATGGTAACAAAGGTTATTTACCTGAGTTCGGAGTTCGGAGTTAGGAATTAAAATTAATAAATATTAACCTTTTCTCTCTTCCCTCTTCCCTCTTTCCTACCCTAACCAGTAAACTTAGATGTAAACTAACTTATTTTATCTGTTTATGACCAAATCTTCTGACACTAATCAGCAAAAATCATCCCTTTGGACGCAAATAAAAGAAAATTTTACGATCATCTGTTTAGGCTTAATTCTAGCTCTTTTAATCAGAATTTTTATCGCTGAACCTCGTTTTATACCCTCAGAATCCATGTATCCCACTCTAGCAGTGGGCGATCGCCTCGTCGTTGATAAAATATCCTATAATTTTACCAAGCCCCATAATCAAGATATAATCGTCTTTAGCCCTCCACCTCAACTGCAAATCTTAGGATATAAAGAAGATCAAGCCTTTATTAAACGAATTATCGCCCAAGCAGGAGAAGTAGTTGCGGTAAAAGAAGGAAAAGTATATGTTAACGATCAGCCCCTATCAGAAGATTATATCCTAAGTCCTCCTCAATATAAGTTAGATCCTGTGCAAGTACCCCAAGGATATGTTTTTGTCATGGGAGACAATCGCAACAATAGTAATGACTCTCACATCTGGGGATTTTTACCCCAAGAAAACATTATCGGTAAAGCTGTCTTCACCTTCTGGCCCCCCAAACATATCGGTAGTATATAGCTTAGATTATCCTAGGTTGGATGAAGGAAATGTAGTCCTCTCGAAGTTTAGAGTTAGGATTGTGATTTTTGTGCCGTATTTTGGGTTTCTAGCCCAAATTCAGTGGGGGTCTTTTTTTTTGGGGGAAAAATAGAGTTTAAACCAACCTCTTTGCCAGAAAAAGAAAAGCATTAATATTCCGATGGTTAACATGACTAATAAACAAAGAAAATAGCCCCAATGCCAAGTTAATTCAGGCATAAATTCAAAGTTCATTCCGTAAATTCCCGCAATAAATGTCAGGGGAATAAAAATACTAGAAATAATGGTTAAAAGTGTCACTACTTCATTCATTTTGTTGCTCATAGATGACATTAAAACATCCATTAAACTAGAGGCTAATTCTCGATAAGTTTCTAATACATCTAGCATTTGAATAGTATGATAGTAACAGTCTCTAAAATAAATATAAACCTCTTTACTAATAAGTTTATTCTCTTCTCTAGTGAGTTGATTAAATAAGTTTCTAAGAGGCCAAATTGAACGCCTTAAAGCTAGTAATTCTCTTCTGACACTATAGATTTCTTTAAGCGTTTTTTGACTAGGATCGGCGACAATTAAATCCTCTAATAGTTCTATTCTTTCTCCGTAATCTTCTAGTACTGGAAAGTAATTATCGATCAATGTATCTAATATTAAATATGCTAAATAATCCGCCCCTAATTGTCTGACTTTTCCTTGATTATTTTTGATGCGATCGCGCAGATTAGCAAAATCATCGATATTATCTTCCTGAAAGGTTAATAAATAATTTTTGCCTAAAACCAGACTAATTTGCTCTGAAGTAAAGCCCATTTCGTTATCATTGGGTTTAATATTATGGAGAATAATTAATAGTTGATCTTGATAATCCTCTATTTTTGGTCTTTGAGGCACATTTACCACGTCTTCAAGGATAAGGTTATGTAATTTAAAAATATCGGCGATGTCACGCAAAACACTCTCTGTACCTAAACCCTGAATATCCGTCCAAGACACCAAATTATTATCTAAACACGATCGGCAATCTTGAGAATCAACATTTAATTTTCGGTAAGCCTTTTTCCGATCATATTCAATTAAATGAATCTGGGTCGGTAGTGCCTCTGGATCGATTATAATAATGCCTGGTTCACTTCCCGGTTCATCATAGTAATAATCGAAGTAGTCTTCTTCTGTTTCTGGAGCAAAAGAGGGAGATCCCTTTGGAAACTGCTTCGCAATACGCATCTCTAATCATCGAAATATCAAGAGTTTATCACCATCATACGAAAGAAGTTCGGGAAGTCACTCCCTTAAATACTTTACGCACATTACTGTTGTCCGAATCTTAACATTTAAAAAAGAAAAATTCAATCAATTAATCATTAATTCTCATTTTTGTTTGTTTATAAAAAGAATTCCTAATTCGTAATGGTTAAACAGGCTTTGATGAATCCTAAAAATAGAGGATGGGGTTGACTGGGGCGAGATTTAAACTCGGGATGGAATTGAGTCGCAATGAAAAAGGGATGGTTAGGTAATTCCACTATTTCTACCAATCTACCATCAGGAGATGTGCCACTAACTTTATAACCTGTCTCCAAAAACTGGTTACGATAAGCGTTGTTAAATTCGTAACGATGACGATGACGTTCGTAAATTACTTCGTTTTGATATAGGGTGTAAGCAAGGGTATCAGGTACTAAACGGCAAGGATAAACTCCCAAACGCATTGTACCACCTAAGTCCACCACGTCTTGTTGTTCGGGTAATAAATTAATCACCGCATCGGGAGTATTTTCGTCAAATTCTGCACTATTGGCTTTTTCTAAATGGGCCACATTTCTCGCCCACTCGATGACGCTACATTGCATTCCTAAGCATAAGCCCAAGAAAGGTACTTTATTTTTCCTAGCATATTCAATGGCTTTGACTTTGCCGTCAACTCCTCGATTCCCAAATCCCCCCGGCACTAAAACTCCATCAATATTACTAAGATATTTTTCTGCTCCTTCGGTTTCAATATTTTCCGCATCCACCCACATTAATTCGACTTCGGTTTCTGAGTCTATTCCGGCATGGGTTAAGGCTTCTACCACGGATAAATAAGCGTCACTCAATTGAATATATTTCCCAACGATGGCAATTTTTAATTTATGGCGGGGCGATCGCATCTTCTCGACTAACACTTCCCATTTACTTAAATCAGGGGTGCGATTGCATAAATTCAAGAGTTTTAACACTTCCTCCGCTAATCCCTCTTTTTCTAAAATCAAGGGAACTTCGTAAATACTATTTGCATCGGAAGAAGTAATCACAGCTTCACTAGGCACATCACAAAATTCAGCGATTTTATCCTTGATGTGAGTGGGAATAGTGCGATGACAACGACATACTAACACATCAGGTTGAATACCCAATGAGCGTAATTCTTTCACGGAGTGTTGAGTCGGTTTGGTTTTCAATTCTCCTGCGGCGGGAATCCAAGGAATTAGAGTTACATGGGTGTAAATGACGTTATCTCTACCCACATCTTTACGGAATTGACGGATTGCCTCAAGGAAGGGTAATGATTCAATATCCCCCACTGTACCACCAATTTCCGTTATGACCACATCTGGGCTACTATTTTTTGCCACTCGATGGATTCTATCTTTAATCTCGTTTGTAATATGAGGAATAACTTGCACCGTTGCCCCTTGATAGACACCTTTTCTCTCTTTATTGATAACTGCTTGATAAATCGAACCCGTAGTGACACTATTCAATCTTGAACTAGATGTATCGGTAAAACGCTCATAATGCCCTAAATCTAAGTCAGTTTCTGCACCATCATCGGTGACAAATACTTCTCCGTGTTGATAAGGACTCATTGTCCCCGGATCTACGTTAATATAAGGATCTAATTTAACAATCGACACTGAGTAATCACGGGATTTGAGTAAACGCCCTAAACTAGCGGCAACAATTCCTTTTCCAATACTAGAAACTACTCCCCCCGTAATAAAAACAAACTTGGTCATAATATTAAACACTTAATGAGAATTTTAACCTGAGTACACTAACAGATAAGGATTTATTAAAGAAGTAAAAGAGTTAATTCCTCAGTTGAGCGATGGAAAACGATAAAATTTGAGTTTTTTGACATAATACATTTTGACGTTCTCGCCCACCCTAGAAGGGTAGGGATTCTAAAAATCACTTTTCAGGT
>CAYPDC010000167.1:0-7392 GCA_964409355.1 uncultured Cyanobacterium sp. | reverse complement strand
CTCTCAGTGATGGGAGAATCCCCGCACCTTCAGGTCGGGGCGAATGTCAACTGTACCCGTTGCCATTGCCACCAGTAACTCTCGCTTACCTTCTCTTATGGCTTTCTCTATAGATGCGATCGCATTTACTTGGTATGGTCTTAAATATTGATTTTCTTCAATGGGATTATTAGTTAACCAATAATTACTTATCCCTTCATTGCGATTCAACAACTCGAATAATCCTGAAGGAGTATGAAAAGAAGAAATGGAACGGGTTAAATTATATTTTTGTCTAACATCAAGGAAATATATTGACTCTCCATTAGTGGAATAAAGAAATGGAACTCGATACCCTCGCCAATTACCAACACCATTAAAGGCTCCTCTTGAATAGCGTTTTGCTTGTTCGATCGCCGACAGAGGATCGATTGATATTTTTTTTGCCTCTATAATCCCCAGTAACAATCCATTAACGACTAAAGCATAATCCGCCATTCCTGTTGCCATTCGATATTCTTCTATCCAATAACCATTTTATCATTATGGAGCATAGGGGAATCGAACCCCTCACCTCTGCGGTGCGATCGCAGCACTCTACCAAATGAGCTAATGCCCCAAATCAACCTCCTATTATAGCAGAAATTAATTTTGATTTAAAGTGCGATCGATCCAATCTAAATCTAATTGCATAAGATGATCTACACACCAGTTTGCCTGTCTTTGCAACAGATGTAAAGGGTAGGTATTAGCAACTCCTACCACTGCCATTCCTGCATTTTTTCCTGCTTCAATTCCTACAGGAGTATCTTCAATCACAAGGCATTCTGAGGGTTTTAATTCTAAAGAGGGATTATATTGATTGAGTTTTTCCACTGCTAATAAATAACCATCAGGAGAAGGCTTACTGGTTTTAATGTCATCTCCTGCTACAATCACGGGAAAATATTGATGAATATTCATCCTTTCCAATATATATTCTGTTTCTTTTCGCAATGCCCCTGTAACTATTGCTAGTGATAAAAGACGAGGTTGTAACGAGAGGATAAATTCAATGATGCGATCGCACTTGGGTAATTGAGACCTTTGGGAGATAATTTGATGATAACCTGTAGCTTTTTTCTGGATGAGTTTATCTAAATATTCTTCTTTTACCACTCTCCCCCTAGATTTTAATATATCTCGAATACAGGTGCGATCGCTTCTGCCTAAGCAAAACTGTTGATATTGATTCCCTGAAGGAGGTAAATTTTCCCCTAAAAGTAACTCATCAATTAATTGCTGATGAATCGCCTCATCATTAATAATTACCCCATTAAAATCAAATAAAATCGCTTTTAAACCCATATCAAGTCAACTCCTCCTGAATCCTAACTATTATAATAATGCACCGCCACAACTTGAACCACTTCCTGCGGTACAACCATAACAATAATCTGCGGTTTGAATGTGAGAAATTAAATCTAAACTATGGTACTTTAAAACATCATCTATAGTCAGATTTTCCCCCTGATTATTAATAGCTTGAATACCCGTCATTTGGTTAAAATCACAGTCATAAATATTGCCTAAATAGTCTATAGATAATTGATTTCTACACATTAAATAAGGCAAAGTAGAGACATTAAAATTATGAGCTAAAAATTCTAAATAAGATTCAGTTAAATTATACTTATCCAAATAAAATTTGGTTCTGCCAATAGGCAAATTAGCGATAGTAAAAAGGTTATTAAACTTAATGGCAAAATTATCATATAAATACTGCTGATAATCTTTCTTTAAGTTATCTTGTTTGGGAGTAAGATTAAATTTGTTTTCTTGGGGTAACACGGGATTGTAAACCAAATCTAAGATTAAATCAGAATCAGTACCATAGCCTAATTGATTTAATTTTTGTAATGCTAAAATGGAGGAATTATAAACCCCTTCACCCCTCTGTTTATCTACATTATTCTCTAAATAACAAGGTAAAGAAGCCACAACTCTTAATTTATTTTCAGCAAAATATTCGGGTAAATATTCATATCCTTCCTCAAAAAAAATAGTCAAATTAGATCTTACAATAATCTCTTTTCGATACTTTCTTGCCATTGCTACTATTCTCGAAAAACCATAATTCATTTCTGGAGCGCCTCCCGTTAAATCAACGGTTTTAATTTGAGGGAAAAGTTCAATGATTTTTAATATTTTTTCGCAGGTTTCCTGATTTAATTCTTCTTTTCTTTTGGGAGAAGCCTCCACATGACAATGAGTACAACTAAGGTTACATTTTTTCCCTAAATTAATTTGTAAAACCGTAATTTTATTTTTTAGCAACTGATTATCGATTTTATCGGCAAAAGAAGTCATAGTTTGAATCATTATTTCGGTCAATATTTACTATTATGGTAATGTTAAATCATCATTCATGTATGGGGTAGAATCTGGTCAATAACAAATTAGGTTTCAACCAAGTTGAATATGTTATATAATTTACCATGTCTGTGATTGCTTTGAGGGAAAAAATGAACTCCGTTACAATCAACAAAGGGAAAGAAGTTTTAGCACAACAGCTAAAGTTGCTGGGGCATTTTGATTGACAACAATTTAAGACAATACAATTTATACTTTAGAACATAACCAGTATAAGCAAATTTTTCGCAGTAAGTTATTACCTGACTTGAATTTTAAATTGTTAGAAAATTTTTTTTTGATGCCTTCTAAACTCGAAGCTATTAATACTTTTACTCGAGGTTGCGAAAAAAATAGTGACTCTTAAACCTATATCCATAAATTATTAATGAATAGTGATTTTAAATCTAGTGCGATCGCACCTAAAGTTAAAAAATTAGTGGGGCAAATTCGGGAATTAGCCGAAGAATCTGAAGAAGATATTTTCACATTACTCTTAATTTTAAGAGAATTGGAATTACTGCATCGCAGTATCAGACAGGAAATGTTTGAACCGATTCTACCAGATACTCGCCATCGTCTTTACTTATTATTAAGACATTTGGAAGAAGTTGGAGGATGGCCTTATATTGAAAGAATGAGACTTAAAGACATTTGTAGTAAACTAATTATCGAAGAAAATAAGGGTATATAAAATAAGGGTATATAATCGAACAAGATTACCTGAGTTCGGTATAAAATTTTAGGTGATGTATTTTTTTTAGGCTTAAACTTTTGTTAATCAGATCTTTAAAAAAATTTAATCTAGTTCCCTTAAAATCGGGGGGGAACGCTCAATAACAAATCGTCAATTTATAGATGAGTTTACTTAAACCTATGAAAAAAAGTCAAAAAATTTTAGGCTTAATGACAGCTACGGCAATCACCGCAGCTTTAGTCGTACCTGCGGTTCAGTCTCAAGGTACAAAAACCGTTCAGGTGGACGGTTCTAGTACCGTTTTCCCTATTACTGAAGCAGTAGCGGAAGATTTTCAGAAAGCGAAAAAAGGTGCTATCAGAGTAACCGTAGGGTTATCTGGTACTGGAGGCGGTTTTAAAAAGTTCTGTAGCGACAACGCTAACGTAAGAACCGATATTTCTAACGCTTCTCGCCCCATTAAACAGAGCGAAATGGATGCGTGTAAAAAAGCAGGAGTTGAGTTTATCGAACTTCCCATTGCCCTTGATGCTTTAACCGTGGTAGTCAACAAAAACAACAAAGCTGTTACTTCCATGACTGTAGCTGAGTTGCAAAAAATGTGGAGAAAGGAAGGGCAACAAAAGGGAATTAAAAACTGGAGTCAAGTTAATAGTAAATTACCCAATACGCCCTTTAAACTATACGGACCAGGTTTAGACTCTGGAACTTTTGATTATTTTAAAGAGGTAATTATTGGCAAAGATAATGACATTAGAAGCGATTTTACCCCCAGTGAAGACGACAACGTTTTAGTGCAAGGGGTAAGTAGAGATCCCAATGGTATCGGCTATTTCGGTTTTGCTTACTACGAAGAAAACAAAGATAAGTTAAGAGCTCTTGCTATTGATCCGGGTAACGGTAAACCAGTGTATCCCTCTACTGAAGCAGTAAATAATGGAACTTATAGACCCTTATCCCGCCCCATTTATATTTACGTTAATAAGGCTTCTGCCAATAAACCTGAAGTGAGGGAATTTGTTAACTTCTACCTACAAAATGCGGGTAAATTGTCCCGTGAGGTGGGTTATGTTGCTTTACCTGCAAACGATTATAAAAAAGCACAGGAGCGTTTTGCTAAAGGTCAAGTAGGCAGAGTTCCCTTAAGAGCGGGATTATAATAATATTTACTGGAGAAATAAAAGTTCAATAGATGCAAATCATATTGATCTATTTGATCTGTGTCGGCGACATTAAATTGGTAGCCGACTTTTCAACTACTATTCTTTGTTAATTAGAAATGACTAAAACTCCATCAATCTTTGCGAGAAAACCCTCAGGCAATTTTCGAGAAATAAAGGAAAAAGCCATTGAGGTTTTATTGTTTTTGGCGGCTAGTGTTTCAGTATTGACTACTATCGGTATCCTTTTTCTGTTGTTGGAAGAGTCTTTTTTATTTTTTCAAGAAGTTTCTTTATGGGAATTTATCACCGCTCCCGAATGGACTCCTTTGTTTGCCGAACCTCGTTATGGAATTATGTCTCTGTTGTCTGGTACTATTACTACATCAGTGATTGCTCTGCTTGTAGCAGTTCCCATGGGGACAATTATTGCTATTTATCTCAGTGAGTTCGCACCGCTAAACTTGCGAGAAATAGTTAAACCAATTCTAGAATTATTAGCAGCAATACCAACGGTAGTTTATGGATATTTCGCACTGTTATTTATTACGCCTTTGCTACAAAATATTTTTCCCCAATTGCCGGGGTTTAATATGCTTAGTGCAGGATTAATTATGGGTTTGATGATTGTCCCCCTTGTTAGTTCTCTGAGTGAGGATGCCATGAAATCTGTTCCCGTATCTTTAAGAGAAGGTTCAGTGGCGATGGGTGCTACTAAATTACAAACGGCCTTGAAAGTCGTATTTCCTGCGGCTATTTCTGGGGTTATGGCTTCTTACATCCTAGCTACTTCCCGAGCAATGGGAGAAACTATGATTGTGGCGGTGGCGGCAGGATTACAACCTAATCTTAGTTTTAATCCTTTTGGTCAAGGTGCAACCATAACCTCTTATATTGTACAGGTGACTTTGGGAGATTTACCCCATGGTACTTTAGAATATCAAACGATCTTTGCGGCCGGTTTAACTTTAGTGCTACTTACTTTAGTGTTGAATATCATTGGCTATTTCTTAGCTAAACGTTATCGGGAAATTTATTAAACATCGACTATATTTGTTGATCACGGAGAGGGGGAACAAATCGTTATACTTAACTACCAAAGTTTATAAGTAAAATCAATTTTGTATTATGATAGAACAGAGTCTGAAAACTAATCAAATTCGAGCTAATATTGAACGGCGCCAACTAATAAGTCAATTATTTACCATCTTAGGATTGTTTTTAGTTTTTATTGCCCTTTTTGTGCTTATTGCTCTAGTGGTTAAAATGTTCATAGATGGTTCGGAGCGTTTCACTTGGAGTTTTTTGACTTCTTTTCCCAGTCGTCGAGCTGATGAATCAGGTATTTTGTCTGCTTGGGTAGGTACAACTCTAGTAATGATTATGACGGCTTTTTTCTCTGTACCTATTGGTATTGCTTCTGGTATTTATTTAGAGGAGTATGGAAAGAAAAATTGGTTAGGAGCAATAATTGAAATTAATGTTACGAATCTGGCAGGAGTACCGTCAATTATTTATGGTTTATTAGCCTTGGGAATTTTTGTCTATACATGGAATTTAGGTCAAAGTATTCTTACGGCGGGTTTGACTCTGTCTTTGTTGATTTTGCCGGTGGTGGTGGTAACTACTAGAGAAGCTATCAAGGCTATTCCTGACAGTTTGCGAGAGGCCGCCTATGCGGTGGGAGCTAGTAAGTGGCAGGTTATTCAGGATCATGTTTTACCCTATTCTTTCGGTAGTATTTTAACAGGTATTATTGTTGCTCTTTCACGGGCTATCGGAGAAACGGCCCCAGTTATTACCGTTGGGGCTTTAAGTTTTATTGCCTTTTTGCCCGATCCCCCTTTTAAATCAGAATTTCCCTTTATTTCTTTTGCTTGGTTACAAGCTCCTTTTACGGTGATGCCGATTCAAATGTTTAACTGGGTATCTCGTCCTCAGGCTGAATTCCAAATCAATGCAGCAGCCGCTGGTGCGATTTTAATTCTCATGACTTTAACCATGAATGCGATCGCAATTTATTTACGTTTTAATTTAAGAAAAGGAATCAAATGGTAGAACAATCACAAGTTAACTTAAATCAAGATCTTGAAGCCATTGCGGAAGTGATGGACTTGAACTTTTTTTATGGGGATTTTCATGCCCTGAAGAGTATTAATTTCCCCATTGTGGCCAAGCAAGTCACAGCTCTGATCGGTCCTTCTGGATGTGGTAAAACTACTCTTTTACGCTGTTTTAACCGTATGCACGATCTCTACCCCGGCAATCGTTATCAGGGGGGGATTTTAGTTCATGGAGAAAATATCCTCGACAAGAAAGTTGATCCCATCGAAGTCAGAATGCAAATTTCTATGGTGTTTCAAAAACCCAATCCTTTTCCCAAATCCATTTACGAAAATGTTGCCTATGGTTTAAGGGTAAGGGGGGAGAAAAAACGTGATGTTCTGGACGAAAAAGTAGAAATAGCCCTATCTAATGCGGCACTGTGGGATGAGGTTAAGGATCGTCTCAATGAGTCAGCTTACGCCTTATCAGGAGGTCAACAACAAAGACTATGTATTGCTAGGGCTTTGGTTACTGATCCTGAAGTCGTCTTATTTGATGAACCGACTTCTGCTTTAGATCCCATTGCCACAAGGAGTATTGAGGAATTGATGCTCGATTTGAAAGAAAAAGTTACAATTATTATTGTAACCCACAGTATGCAACAAGCGGCAAGATTTTCTGATTACACAGCTTTTATGTATATGGGAGAGTTGGTAGAGTATAATGATACTCGTACGATTTTTAATGCCGCTTGTGAACCAAGAACCCAAGATTATGTAACGGGTAAAATCGGATAGACATTGACCGAATCCGGGCTATAAGCCCGAAATACATTACCAAAAATCTGTGGGTCTAAAGCCTCGCCCTTTAGGGCGTTAGGGGCGAAAAGAAAATTGGGGATTGTCAAAACATTTCTCCTGTGCTAAGATGAATTTATCTTAATCTTAGCCGATAATCCTGAATTTCCTTGGGCAAAGCAATTGAACTCAATGGCTAGACAAGCCCATGCCGAAAGGGCGTGGGCGAGTATAGAAAGGTTCTACCGAAATTGCCAAAAGAAAATCAAAGGAAAGAAAGGATTTCCTCAGTACAAGAAGCATACTACTAGGGCATCGGTGG
>CAYPDC010000166.1:0-7500 GCA_964409355.1 uncultured Cyanobacterium sp. | reverse complement strand
TTTTTAAAGATTTTATAAAGTTACTAAAAAATTTCTTTTTTTTTTCTTCTTTTTCCATTGATACTCCTATCCCCCATGTCTAAACATTTTTAAGTATATAAGTCACCATTTACTTATTATTTTAACCATTATTGATAGAAAAAATATCAGTAGGAATACTGATTTTTATATAAATTTTTGATTAAGTTCGAAGAAAATATTAAGTATCGATAAAGTTTTTTTTGACTTATGTTTTTTGAGCGAGTAGGTGCGATTCCTTCTTATGATAAGATGAGGTGTTAAACCCTTTTAAACCATTGATTTTTGGCTTTATGACAGCAGTAGTTATGATTCGTGAGATTTTTAGCTTAGTTTCTCTGTAATTTGCCGATTTTATCAATCTCCCGACTCCCTCGATCGCACTTGCACAATTGATTTAGGCTTACTATAGTTTTTATTATCTAAAAAATGTAATTATTATAAATTAACATTTTTAATTCTTTATGGCTTCCAAACCCGTTATTACCTCTTTATATTCCCTTGCTCGAACTAGCTTACAACAGTCTGTGTCATGGTATTCTAGTCAGCGTCGTCATTGGAATTATCCCCCCAATGCAGAGTTACAAGGGGCGGTGAGAGACGATTTAAGAGCATTAAAAACCGCTAGTGAAAAATTAGAGCAACAAATTATCAAAATAGCGGCATTTGGTTTAGTTAGTCGGGGAAAATCCTCGGTTATTAACGCTTTATTAGGGGAAAAAGTCTTAGATACAGGACCTATTAATGGTGTGACAAAGTGGCCTAAATCCGTTGCGTGGAATCCTCCTAGCGGTAAGGTGAAGATAGAATTAATCGATACCCCCGGATTAGATGAGATTGACGGGGAAACTAGGGCGAATATGGCGAGGGAAATTTCCGCACAGGCAGATTTGATTTTGTTTGTCATTGCAGGGGATATTACTCGCACTGAGTATATGGCTTTATTGGAGTTGAGACAGGCGTTAAAGCCTTTAATCTTGGTTTTCAATAAGATTGATTTGTTTCCTGAAACGGATTTAGATAGTATTTATCAGCAGTTGCAACAGTTAAGCAATCAAACCAATAAGCCTCTATTTACCCCTGATGAGATTGTCTTAATTTCGGCACAACCGCAACCGTTACCCGTACGGATTGAATTGCCTGATGGTAGTGTTGCGGAAGAATGGGAATATCCTTCGCCGATGATTCAACCGTTACAGGAGAAAATTTTACAGATTCTTAACCGTGAAGGAAAGGCTTTATTGGCGCTAAATTCTCTCACTCAGGCGAAAATTGCTCAAAAAAATATTGCGCGTAAAACCATTGAAATGAGGAGTAAGGAGGCGGAAGAAATTATCTGGCGTTATGGGAAATATAAGGCTTTGATTGTGGCGATTAATCCCATTGTGTTTTTAGATTTAATTGGGGGGTTAATTTCTGATTTAACGATGATTCGGGCTTTGGCGAGGCTTTATGGTTTACCGATTACCAGTCATGAGGCGGGAAAGTTGTGGCAAACCATGACTAAAAGTCTCGGTAGTCTTTTATTGGGGGAAGTGGCTTCAGGGATTCTGTTAGGTTGGGCGAAAACTGGGGCGATGGTTAGCAGTCTCTGGGAAAATCCTTCTAGTTTCACTCTGGTTGCTTCCACTGCCTTGACACAGGGTGCGATCGCAGCTTATGGTTCTTATATCGTGGGTAAAAGCACTCAGATTTATCTTGAGAATGGATGTACTTGGGGTAGTTGTGGTTTAGATACGGTAATCGCAGAAATTATCGCTCAATCCCCCCCAGATGCGATCGTATCTCGGTTGAGGGGGTAAGGAGTTAAGAATAATGTAGGGGTTGAATATATTTAACCCCTACGGAGTGAAGAAAATCGACAATTTCTTTAATGCTTCTTCTTCCTCATCAATATCATGTTTAGGGTTAATTCGGAATAAATTAATTTTCCTTGTCAGCGATCGCACCATTTAAGGTTAATAATTGCTCTAAAATATCGTCATTTTCATCAAAATTATAGGCTTTCATTACTAATTTATCTAACTGTTGATGGAGTTGATATAACTTACTACTAGGCTCATGAAAAAACGTATTATATAACTGAGTAATTCCCCATTGTTTTTTACTCATTTGCTCTGTTCTATAATCGTGTAATTCTATCATTTTATCCCTTATTTGTTGCTCGATCGTATCTCCGTTATCCCCTTTAATCAAGGAATTTGATCCCCCTTTATCCCCCTTAATAAGGGGGACTTTTTCTGTTTTATTCTCTCCTTTTAAAGACTCTTTTTCTGTCTTATTCCCCCCTTTTAAAGGGGGGTTAGGGGGGATCGGAAACGGGAAGGTTTCAAAACAAGTGGTATTAGTATATCTTAAAGTTTCTCCTAAAGTAGAACTTTGAGCCTTAACCCAATGACGATGTATATTTGATGTTAAAATACCTAAAATATAAAAATCATCTGAAGCTACAATAACTGTTAAATCAGAGGCTAATACATCACTCTTAATAGGTAGAAAAATAAACCATTTAGATACTCTGGGAATAGCTAAATAAAAAGATAAATCTTTAATTTTATCTCTCATATTTAAGCGATTTCCTTCATATTGCCACCAATTAACTTTTAATTTTTCATTGCGATTATTTTTTCTTTCTTCAGGAATAGTTTTTTTTACTCTATCAAAAGCAAAGGGATAGTTACTTGCTTCTTCCAAAGTTAAATTGCTAAAATCAATAATCCATCGACTTGGTTTTCCATGAGGATTTCTGGCTAAGTCTTTCGCATCTAAAAAAGGCTTAATAACTTTTCGATAAACAGAGTCTTGACTAATCCATTTTTGTGCCTCTTTTTCAGTGATAATAAAACCTTTTCCACAAGGAGAAACACCTTTAAAAGCTAAATATTTATTACTATTTAATTTTTGTGCTTGACTCACATCAACAGAAATTGTGAGGGAAGAATTTATCTGTTTAACTAATTGATTATTCAAGTAATATTCCGTTGGTTTTTCATAGCACCAATTTACTATATTGACATAAACTTTTGCATCTCCTGCCCATTGTTGATGAGTGAAGGCTTCATAAATATAACCATGATTATTGACTATGTAATCTAAACTAGCATCACGACCAAGATTTTGAGAAATAGAATTTGTTGCTACTAATCCCACTCTAGTATTTTTATCTACATTATCATGACTTTTTCTAAACCAATAAACACAAAAATCAGGTTGGCCTTTTACTTCTTTAAATTGCTGATAAACTTTCTCTGCATAATCATCTCCAAATTCTTTTCTTATCTGTTTTCCTCCTAAAAAGGGGGGATTCCCGATAATTGCATCCGCTTTTATCCAATCAGTAAATAAAGCATCACCACAAATTATGTTATTATCTAAACTGTCTAAAGGTAAGGCTGGTTCGGTTAAATTAAACTTATCAATCGCAACTTTTCTAGCTATCATTAAAGTAACTTTTGCTAACTCTACCGCAAAGGGGTTTATATCCATGCCATAAAACTGATTAGGAGTGACAAAACTAATATTA
Organism: uncultured Cyanobacterium sp.; assembly: GCA_964409355.1. Classification (GTDB taxonomy): domain Bacteria; phylum Cyanobacteriota; class Cyanobacteriia; order Cyanobacteriales; family Cyanobacteriaceae; genus PCC-10605. The sequence continues at coordinate 3,959 of CAYPDC010000166.1, read as the reverse complement.
ATTTGTTGATTTTTACCCTTACTTTTACTCTTAATTTTGTCTAATAATAACTGTTCAATTCTCTTTAATTCTTGATAGGCAACGTATAAAAAATTACCACTACCACAGGCTGGATCTAATACTTTATAATTTTGTAATTGTAGTTGTAAATTAGTCAATTCTTTGACGGTATTTGCACTATCGATTAATTCTTCCCAATATTTACTAATAGTAGGGCGTACTATTTTCATAATATCCGCTTCAGAAGTGTAGTGCATTCCGTAACTATGTCTCTCTTTAGCGTTAACTGTGCCTTCAAAAATATTACCAAAAATAGCAGGGCGAATTTTACTCCAGTCTTGCCTTGCAACGGTTGCCAATATCTCTAACTCAGGCTTAGTGAGTGCGATCGCATCTACTATACTAAATAAACCACCGTTAAAGTATTCCACCCCTTCATATTTACCAGTAGGTGTCACTCCATGATGATTCATTTCACGGAATAAACCGCCTAAAACATCGTAACTGTTACCACCCTCGAGGCATTCTTCTACGCAACGGAGAAACAGACTATCAGGTAATAATCCCCTATCTTCTGCAAACATTGCCAAGACACATTGGAGGATGAAGCGTTGGATTTTCAGAGTTTGATCCCCCCCAACCCCCCTTAATAAGGGGGGAGTAGCGTTGGGGAAGTTTACTTTTCCCCCCTTTGGTAAGGGGGGGAAGGGGAGGATTGAATCAGGTGAATTTAATAAGGGGGGAGTAGCGTTTGGTGAGTTTATTTCCCCCCCCTTTGGTAAGGGGGGGATAGGGGGGGATAATCTTTGTTGGAGGATTTGAAATAATTCCCCTAGTCGTCTTCCTGCTTTTTCGGTAACGTCAACTTGGTTATTTCTAAAAATGGGTTTACTTTCTACCCTTGCCATGAAGTTAAAGGCAGAGTAACGTTTGCCTAAGTCTTCCAGTCTAATGGTATCTACAGGTTCATCTAATTGTAAGTCAAAATCAAAGATCCAAAACTCATTAAAGTTGCATAATATCACATAACGAGGGCGATCGGGTACTAACCTTGACCAATACTCGAAGGCTTGGGGATAATGTTTTGACAAATCTTCCCCTCGTTTTTTCATCTCAATCAATAACTTAGGCTTCCAGACTAAATCCGCAAAACCAGTATTTTTCTTTTTACTCCCCTTTTTAATGGCTTCTTCGTATTTTGCCCCTGCTTCCAATGCCCCATCATAACCAAAAGCCTGAAAAAACCTATCTAAGAATATTTGGGCTTCTTTCCTTTCTTGCCCTGTAATGTGTTGTTGACAAAAAGTAATGAATTTTTCGAGGTTATCTTGATGGTTGTTTATCATGGAAAGGCTCGATCAGAATAAAGTAAGCTATCTTGTATCTTTTGAATGAGCGATCCTCATTTTGAAGAAAAAAGAACTCAAGTTTTCTATGTTGACAAAAAACTAAATAGACATCTCCATAAATCGGGCTGGAAGCCCGAACTACCAAGGAAAAATCTTAATTGTGGGAGATGTCTAATGTAAATTTCTCTTTTATCTTATTAAATGGTTTATGAATAACTTATTTAAGGTGACAACAAATCAGCACCTCCTTGTTGAGGTAATTGAAAGGAAGGAGAATTATTAGAGGGTTTAGTTTCTTGATTTTGACTTGGTTGCTGACTATTATTGGAGTTGACTTGAGGATTATAAATACCTACTAATACATTCACTAATTGATCTCGTTGTTGTCTGGTTAAACTACGAATAGCATTGCGATCGCGTTCTAGGGGATTTTCCGTTAAAGTCCTACTAGGATAACGATTTTCACTGATAATTTCATTTTTCCCCAAATAATCAGCCAAAGTCAATTTCCAATCAAGACGATATATTGTCGGACGAGATTTAATATATTGATGATAACGAACAATTCTGGTTATAAGAGTGTTTTCGACGGCAATTTCTCTTGTTTCTTGATGGAGATAATTATTTTCTAGGGGGAAATCTGGTATTTGTTGATATACTTTTTCTGAGATCATTTCAGGAGTAATAGTTTGAGCAAAAACCTTCCCTGAAATCAAATTGCTTTGTCCTATATTCACAGCAAAAATATTACGGAAAGAGACAAAATAATGAGTAAATAAATTCAGCGTTACGGCTAACACTGTAATAACAATCTTGAATGAATAATTTATCACGACGAGAACTAAGAGAGCCTATAACATCAATTTTTTTTAATTACTAATTCCTCATTCCTCATTCCTAATTGTTTTTAACTATTTTTTCATTTTCTTAGCCATATTACGGAACATATCCATATTAGTGTCAGTCTTACGATTCTGACTAGAGAAACTAGGGGGGGATGAAGAACTATCGCTAATGGAAGTGCTAGAATCGCCAGAAGGATTGCTAAATTGATTCTGATTTTTCTTTGCCATTTTCATGGAAGATACTTCTTGGATTAACTCTGCTCCTTCTTTATTACCAGCAGTTTTGGGAAAAGTTCTTCTCACAGTTTTGGATTTACGCATATAGTCTATGTCACCGAATGTTTTTGCAGAATCGGGATCTAAAAAAAACGCATCTTTAGGTTGAGTAGGTTGTGTTTCTTTCTTTTTTCCACCAAATAAACCAAATAAACCCGCCATGAACTGATTACTCCTTATAAATATTATTAATTTTTATAAAACCATTAGTTAAGAATTATAACAGATTGTTACTTTTCTGAAAATAATCTTCATTTTTACCGGATGTCTAATGAAAATTGGGATGTAAAGCTAGTATCCAAACCACGTCTGATAAATTTCATCATAAGTTCCATTTTCTTTATAAAGAGGAATATTGAGATTAAAGTCATTTTCCTTAGTCGATCGTTCCTTTCCTTAGTCTCCCCTAACGTACTCTCATTATTGAAACTAATATTTCGAAAAACATCCTGTAATTTTTCCCTGTTACTATGCTCAATTTGAGCTAAAGCCTCATCAATTAACTCCCCGATATCAGTAAGTAGCATTACGACTCTCGTAGAGATAGTCAAAACGAGCAGTAGGGGGCAAATTAAACTGCTCCCGACTCATTGCCCTTTCCATGAGTTTTTCATCCCCTTGATACTTGTCCTGATAGTCCGCTAACTTGTCTTTACACAAGTCAGAAAGGTATTTGACGAATAACATGACTAAAATATAGTCCTTATACTGAGAAGGATCAATATGAGATATACTTGGACAATAGAAAAAAAAGACTTTAAAGCGACCTCAAAGTTCATGATGACAGTAAATCAACCATCTGGCGACCGCTATCTATCCTTCGCACACATTGATTGCGATGGGAAGGCCGATCTGGTCATTAGCAGACTGCACCATCTGATTGAACAGGACAACTCTCCCCCTCCTTGGAAAGATTATTTCACCGCAAAACTAGCCCAGAGGCAATCCCTCGGACAGGATGCACTGTTCTTTATTTGTAGCCAAGTAAACGCTATCCACAGTCTTTTTGAGCAGTGCCAAGATCAAGAAGCTCTGAATTGGCTCACTGAGATTGAGGAGGATTGTTGCTGAAAAAGGAATAAAAATGACCTATAGCACCACTTCCTGCCCCTATTTGACTACCCTAGCCCAGACGCAGGAGAAAGTTGTATTTGGAGTAACTACAAAGTAATTTGTGTTACCATTAGAACCCAAACTTGCCAGAAAAAACAGAATCCTTTGGGGGAGAGGATTTCATAGAGATGGTATCGATCGCCGAAAATAACTGATTGGGTTGCACTCCTAAATACTTTTGCAAAGCAGAAGCTCATGATTAATAGGAATAGTACGACTCTGACGAGTTTTGGTACTGCGAGAAGGAAGTAACAGGAGGCGATCGCCCAAAGAAACATCCTCCATACGAATAGAAGCCGCCTCAGAAATACGACAACCTGCTTGACATTCGCCCCGACCTGAAGGTGCGGGGATTCTCCCATCACTGAGAGAGTTT
>CAYPDC010000165.1:0-7507 GCA_964409355.1 uncultured Cyanobacterium sp. | reverse complement strand
CTCTCTCAGTGATGGGAGAATCCCCGCACCTTCAGGTCGGGGCGAATGTCAACCACTCACTAATTCATCTGTTAAGTTTTATTAGGTTTCGGGTTGCAGGTATCAGGTTTCAGGTTTCGGGTTGCAGGTTTCAGGTGGGTTTTTTTAAGATTGATTAATCAATCAAGGTGCTGAAAAACAATAAAATCAATAAACATAAGTTTTTAATCAATTCTTTAACCTAACACCTAACACACTTCGGCTACCCTCAGTGCATCCCCTGATACCTGACACCTTTCATCACTTAAGATTTTATGTCGAACTCAGGTTATATCGAACTCAGATATTTTTTAGACCCATTTTGAAAATTTTGTGTAATACTAATTTTAAAAACGAAGTGATGATCATTATTGGTCAATATGATTATGAAAAGTACTCTTAGGGAGTCTGAAACTCAAACTCAAGCCCCATCTTGGTGGAATCGTCCTTTGTGGGGTAATCAATCTTTTTTGGAATGGTTACAGAAAATTTTTCCCTTTCAGTCCAAGCAAGAAGTTCCAGAAAGTACAGTACAACTGTATGCAAACTCCTTTGCTCAACTAAAAAATATAGGGGCGATCGCACGTACCATTGACAATGCGAAATTTACCAGTAAAGAGTTCGTTGAGTTCTTAATGATACAACGTCAATTCGAGACAGATCAAGGGAAATTTGAGGGGTTAAAAAATAGTATTGAATTATTGCGAGTAGCTTTAGAAACTAAAGAGAGTTTCTTAAAAATTGAAGCCACCGAAACCCGTTATCGTAGTTTTTCTCAACAGGAATTCTACGAGCATATATCCGAATTGTTGCAAAGTGATATAAAAGTGGAGGAATTCCAAGAAGCCGCCCGACAAAAGATGAATCGAGTTATTCCGAAAATTAAAAGTGACGAGGGGAAAGCCGCCATTCAAGCCTATGTTAATCATTTGGACACCGTTTGTAAAGATAAATTAGGCTTAAAATTACTGTATCTGTTCAAACAGTATGATTTAAGTAACTTTTCTTTACTTCGTACTATTGGTGAAATTGCTGATAGTTTCTATGATAAAGATTTAGACTCCATTAAAGAGTTTATGGTTGTCGTCCAAGTGAATGCAGATATTTTCTTGAAACTAGGGCAAATCATTCAAGTGCCGCAAAAGAAAAATATCCCAGAAACCTACGCTATTACTTTGCAGTATATTGCTTTGCGTAACAGACATCAAAATTCTTTCGGACAATTCCAACAGTTACTTGAATTATTAAGACAGTGGGAAAATTACTACAACCCCATAGCTGCGATCGCAAAAGAGTACCCCCCCAACGAGTACCAACAACCAGAAATATTTAAAGCGGACATTCCTGCATTAGAAATTTACCAAAAATATCAAAATTATATTTAACAAACCTTTACCGTAGGGGTTGAACAATGTTCAACCCTAGCTCCTTCCCAGATTGTAATTATGATATTAAAGAATTATTCTAAGTCTTTGCGTCCGGGGTTACGGGCTGGATCTCCAGAAAGAAAACCAAAGATAAATAAAAGCACAAAAGATGCTACAACAATATTTACAACAATTTTCAGGGTTAACACTTTTTAAATACTCCTAATGATTTTATATCTTGGTCTATTCTACCGAAAAATGTCCTCAACTTATGAGAATTATTAGAAGTATAGCGAGGGGGACGTTTTTTTGATACCATGGGAGGTTGTCAGTGATTTTGTCAACTCAAAGGGATCTCCATGGAATTATCGGAATTAAAGAAAAATATAACGAATATCTCTGAGCGCCTGGGTAAAACTCAGGACTATCTTTGACTTGCCCAATCTTAAGGCTCAAATCAGCGATTTAGAACAGGTAGCCTCACAACCTGAGTTTTGGGATTCTGGGGATAAGGCACAAGAAGTGTTACAACAGTTAAATGATCTAAAATCCCAATGGGATCAATTTCATCAGTGGCAAGGGAATTTGGAAGATACTAAAGCCATTGTTGAGTTGTTGGAATTAGAAGGGGATGAAGACTTATGGCATGAAGCTAGTGATAATTTAACTTCTCTGACTCAAGATTTGGATAAATGGGAGTTACAACAGCTATTAAACGGCATTTATGATCAAAAAGGTGCGATTTTAACTATCAATGCTGGGGCAGGGGGTACAGATGCTCAGGATTGGGCGGAAATGTTGTTAAGAATGTACACTCGTTGGGCGGAAAAGCAAAATTATCAGGTTACTCTCACAGAAATTTCTGAGGGGGATGAGGCAGGGATTAAGTCGGTGACATTGGAGATTGAGGGAAAATATGCTTTCGGTTATCTCAAGGGAGAAAAAGGTACTCATCGTCTCGTCAGAATCTCTCCTTATAATGCCAATGGTAAGCGTCAAACTAGCTTTGCTGGGGTGGATGTGATGCCTAGTTTAGGGGAAGAAGCCATTAAGGTGGATATTCCTGAAAAGGATTTGGAAATCACTACTTCTCGCGCTGGGGGTAAAGGTGGACAAAATGTCAATAAGGTGGAAACCGCCGTTAGAATTGTCCATATTCCTACAGGTATCGCCGTTAGATGTACTCAGGAGCGATCGCAGCTTCAGAATAAAGAAAAGGCTTTGGCGATTTTAAAGGGGAAACTCTTAATTATTTTAGAGGAACAAAGGGCAAGGGCGATCGCAGATATTCGGGGGGATATTGTAGAAGCCGCTTGGGGTAATCAAATCAGGAATTATGTTTTCCATCCTTATCAATTAGTTAAAGATGTGCGCACCAATGTGGAGACAACGGCGGTGAATGATGTCTTAGACGGTGATTTGGAGGCTTTTATTGAGGCTTATTTGAGAGACAAGAGTGAGGAGTAGGGTTTTGGTTAATTTTGAGAAATTTTCCCCCATGCTGGTTATCGAGGGTGGTTAGACTTCGAGGTTATGGTTCGACTACGCTCACCAACCCTGGTTCGAGGTTATCTGTTATACAAAACTTAATCACAACTGATCATTTAACTAAAACTCCGCGTTTTAGAGAGTCTGCTTCTTGCTTCTACCAGTCAAGTCGGCTTGATACTGTCCACAAGCGTTGATTCGGGTGTAACCCACCCTACACTTCGACTATCGCTCAGTGCATCGCTTTTATTATTCTAATTAATGCCTAATCTTGAATAATAACTAATTTTTTATTTAACTTAATCTTTAAATTAAATAGTTTTTACAGTCTTGGTTATCGACTTCACCAAAATATAACATATTTTTTTTTAAATGTCAACCTTTGAAAATAAGTATATATAAGCAAGTATAATAAGCTATCTGTTAACAGTTAAAAGCTCCCGCTCTTTTTTCTTTCTCGAATGGGTAAAACAGTTTGCCAAAAATGAGCGGGGAAAATGGGTATTAACTGACTGTTTTGGAGAAGATTCTGAGTTAAAATTGGAATCAATTGATTTTACTATTACTCTTAAAGAACTTTATAAGAAAGTTGATTTTCAAGAAGTAGCCTAATAAAAAAGGAAAGTTCACAGCCGAGTTCAGAGGATAACTGCTCAGGGAAAAACTTTACAGAATCTTTAAAAAACAAACCTAATTATTACTAGGAAGTAATGTTAAAATGTTCCTAGAGAGCAAATTACTAGGTAAACTAATTATTGCTAGTTTAAGTAATTCCTCTGCAAATCCAATCATTATTTCTGACTAACACTTAAATCAAGATTACAAGAAAACCAGTCTAAGGGGTCTTTAATTATAAATCACTGGCATGGTAGCCCCCCCCTGCTTAACAAAGGGGGATTTATAAATATACCTCCATGATCCCCCCTTAACAAAGGGGGAATTATAAATGTATCTCCATGATCCCCCCTAGCCCCCTTAACAAAGGGGGAATTCTAAATAAAATAACAGCTATTACTTAGTCCGTATAAACACTTAAGTACAATATATTTTCCAACTATTTTTATATTACTAATATCTTTCCAATAACTAACTCACAAAAATCATGACTATTACCATCAACGACACCAACTCAATTCCCTTCCAATACATTTTTGATGAAGATGATCTTTTATCTTTTTCTACTCTCAATATCACAGGTGCAACTAATACTGTCTCAGTAACCCTTACCGTGACTAACGGGATTCTCAATTTGGGCATAACCGATAATTTGACACCATCACCATTGGTCGATAATGGTACAAATACCATTACTTTTGAAGGTTCACAAGCTGATGTCAATACAGCTTTAGCTAGTTTAAGTTTTGCTCCTGATCAAGATTACAATGGAAATACAACTTTAGATATAGTTGTTAGTAGTGATGTTGATGATGGCTTGGGAAATATTACAACAACAACGGCTAACAAAAATGTTTCTCTTGCTATTACCGCAGTCAATGATGATCCTGTTTTAACCCCCGTTAGTGCTTTACCCGTAGCAGAAGGACAAAGTAATGTTCCTTTTACCAATGCTCAATTTGGTTTATTTGATCCAGACATAAGTACAGGGCAACAAGAAAATCAGCAAATGATTGTCAGTATCGAAAGTCTCCCCACAAAAGGAACTTTAAGACTCGATGGCAATATTTTAGTAGAAAATTCTGTATTTTCCTATGATCAATTATCTAAACTGACTTATACCCATGATGGCAACGATGTTAGCCCCGGTGATACCGATTCCTTTACCGTCAAAGTTAATGATGGTGGCGGTGGCGAATCAGACTCCGATCCTGTAACAGATGGAAAGCAACCTACAATAGTTACCATCAACCTCACTCCTGTCAATCAATCTCCTTTTGTGGGTGTTGACAGTGATTTTGCCATTTATGAAGACACTACTGGGTTTATCCCTTTAGCTCTATTTCTAGGGGATGATTTCGATACCCCTGCTAACTCAACTATTACTATTTCTAAGGTTGAGAATAATGGAGAGGGAACACTTCTTTTTAATGGTATTCCTGTTGTCGATGGATTAACTTTTAGTGGAGATGAATTGAATCTATTATCTTTTAATCATAATGGGGCAGAACCTGATCCTGATTTTCCTCCTTTCTTTGAGATTCAAGTTACCGATGCAGGAGGAGGAACTGGTACACCTGCCACCACCACAAGCTCGATCGCAATCAAAGTTAAAGAGGTTAATGATGACCCGATTTTGGTTAATAATCGAGAGTCTATTAACCCCCTTGAGGTGGACGGTGGGGAGGTTTACGATCTTAAAAACACAGACTTATTCGTTACAGATGATGATAACCTTCCTAAACAATTAGTTTATACCCTCCAAACTCGCCCAAGTCAGGGAATTTTACAAGTTAATATCGCCCCCGATGGCGATCCTGAAGACTGGAAAACTTTGGGGATAGGTGGTTTCTTTACTCAAGAACAAATTAATAAAGGAAAAGTACGTTATGTCCATCAATTAGGTACTATTACCACTGACTCCTTTAATTTTAAAGTCCGAGATTCAAGGTTTACTCTTATCCCTGACATAATAGAAAGAGAAGGAGGTGTAAGAGATGATCCTAATAATGATGAACTAGCTGTTAAGACATTTAATATTAGCATTACTACGGTAAATCAAAATCCTGAGCCTGACATTGATGATCCAGATTCGGGTTATGGTGGTACCGGTGGCAACCCACAAGATCCGGGTAACTCTCCTCAATTGGATGCTACTGTAACTTTCACCAATAATAACTTCTTCAATATCGCTGAGGGCGATCGCACCACAGAGGGAGGAAGTGGAGTTCTCACCTCAGAAATGTTAAACTTCGTTTTTGTTAATTCAGGTGCTTTCATCGTTCCTCCAGAACAAACCGTTTATACTATTCTCGACTTACCTGACAATGGTAAATTAGAAAGATACGATGGAACAAAGTGGGTGGAGTTAAATGACGGTAGTACCTTTACCCAAGCCGATATAAATAAAGGAGAATTAGGCAATGTTCCACCAGAAGAAGGCTTTATTCGTTTTGTCCATGATGATAGTGAACAATTTATCAGTACCTTTAACTATACTGTCAGTGCGGGGGGGGAAATCCGCATTAATACGAAAACAGATGACGACTATGATCCTTTCACCCTCGACATTATCCCCATTAATGACACACCTACTGTTAGTAAACCCGAAAGAATAACCCTTCAAGAGGATGGTGTCACAACGATCGATCAAGCCAAAATCCTCTTACAAGATAAAGACAACGATCCTGATAGTGATAAACCTAATAACCCCCTTCTATTACTTCCTAGCGAGGATTTTAAAAATAATTCAGACATAGACTATTTCCGAGTTAACGTTAATTCCTTACCTGCGAATGGCACATTATTTATCGATAATGATGATAGTGGCGATCCCAATACTTCAGGAAATATTATCATCGATCTCAATACGGATATTAATAAAGATGACTTATTAGAGGGAAGGGTAAAATTTGCTTACAACAGTAGTTTTGAGTTTATTGACACTTTACAAATTACCCCTTTTGATGCCAGTAATAATTCTCTGACAGTCCTTGATATTCCCTTTTCTCCTGAAAAATTTGCTTTTGATAATATTCTTGAATTTCAAGTTACCGAATTACCTGACGACGGTACTTTATTTATTGACGCTGACGATGATGGTGTCGTAGATTCTGGAGAAGAAGTACAGCTAGGGGTATGGTATTCTGAGTCTTTGTTAAGTGGTGATGAACTAAAATATCGCCATGACGGTACAGAGAATTTTATCGATGTTTTTACGGTTCGAGCAAGGGATGACAAAGGGCAATCTAATAGCATTAGTGATCCAGTTAATGTTGATATTGATATTTTTCCCATCAATGATACCCCCTCTGTACCCTTAACATCATCTATCAATCCTGCTAATGATATTATCATTCCCGATCCTTTTCCGGGGGAAGTTGCTACTGCCACCAATAAGGGTTTAGGTTTCGTTACTCCCTTAAATGAGGGTGATAGTGGAGTAATTACTAATAATTTATTACAAGCAGTTGATCCTGATAATAACCGTATTCAAAGACAGTATCGCATCACAGATAAAGTAGATTACGGTACACTATTTTTAGATGGTAAGGCTTTAGGGGTTGGTAGTACCTTCACTCAAAAAGATATTGATGATGGACTGTTAAGCTATACTCACAACGGTTCAGAAAATTTTACTGACTTTTTCCTTTTCACTATCAGTGATGGAAATAAAACCACTCAGGTAGCACAGTTCGATATTAAAGTTAATCCCCTCAACGATAAACCGACTTTAAATACCCCCACTGCTCCCTTTAACTTAGAAGACTCAACTAATGCTCTACCTATTACTGGTATTGTTATTGGCGACGTTGATATATTGGATAATAGTTCAACCCCTCCTGCCACACAGGTAGTCGATGGTGAAACTGACAAAATCCGTGTCACGATCGATCCCCTTTTAAGCAATGTAACTTACACCGATGGCACTTTAAACCTTGTTAATACAACAGGTATAACTTTTATTCAGGGAACTAATAATACTCTAGGGAATAAATTAGTTATTGAGGGAACTTTAG
>CAYPDC010000164.1:0-7541 GCA_964409355.1 uncultured Cyanobacterium sp. | reverse complement strand
GTTATTTGCTCAAAGATACTCCCTTTGAGGAGTTAACCCAAGCCATATACCTAGTGAATAAAGGCTATACCCAAATAGGACCTGGACTAGCGACAAAAGTGTTAGCTCAACCAAATAGCGTATTACAGCAAGAAAAGATAAAGCCCTGGTTAGCATTATCACAACGGGAAAAAGATATTGTCTGTTTAGTTGCTCAAGGATATAACAATCGGGAAATTGCTCAATCTCTCCACATCGCAGAAAAGACTGTAAAAAACTACATTACCAGTATTTTAAATCACTTAGAATTGCGCGATCGAACCCAACTTGCGATCGCATCTCTCAAAGTCGGATTTTCAGATTTCAAAAAAATCATCTAGTTGTAAGCCTGTCATGATTTTTCCTCAATCCTAATTTATTAGCTTGAACATAAACACATTTCCCAGACAATTTTTTGTACTGCAACCTTTTTTTTTAATCTTTAACTAATCTAAATAAAGTGATAATAACTTGTTCAAAAATTGGATCTTCATCAATAGTAAATATCACCTTAAAATTATTACTTATTGCTAACACATATAAGGGAATATTATCCAGACTTATTGCCCTGATAATGACAGAGATTTTTAAATTAAAATTACCCTATCTAAAAATTAATTTAACTATTAGATTTCTGGTAAAAATTATTATAATTTGGTTCGTAAGTGAAATTTCACGCAAAGGCGCAAAGACGCAAAGAAGTTCGCGAACTTTTATTATAAGTAATCATCTGAATTTGATATAAGTCTAATTTTTTATTGATATTAATAAAACTATTGATAAAATTATTATTAACAACTGTAAAACGAGTATCTTGCCCGTATTTTTACCAAATATCTAAGGGCTTATATTTTTGTTAATTAATTACCGCTAAAAATTTGTTGAGCAGTTAATTTTAAATCAGAGAAAAGAGTTGATTTAATTTCTTGACTTTCTCTAAATTGATTCCCATAATATTCCCCATTTTCTAACGTATAAATAGTTAAAGTAGGTTGTTTAGGATAGCCAATAAATTTACGTCCTCCTAAGCCTAAATAATCAATAATCCAATATTCTTTAATTCCTAATGTTTCATAAGCATCTAATTTTAAAGCATAATCATCACTCCAATTATTGCTAACTATTTCGATAATTAATTTAACTGCATTACCAGATATTAGAGTAGATTGTTTTTCCCAATAAGGTTCATTGGTGAGTAAATTTTTATCTAAAATAATGCCATCAGGTTCATATCCAGAAAAATTATTACCTTTAATTAAACATTCTTTAGGAATAAAATAATGCAAATTTAAACGTCTTATTTCTAAAGTTAATTCTGTGATTAAAAAACTAGCAATTTGAGAATGTTGTCCTCTCGGTTTAGGCATTTCAATAATAGTTCCGTTATGTAATTCGTAATGGTATTCTGTTTCTTCAGGATACCAGTTAATAAATTCTTCAAAGTCAAGGTAATTATTTTTTAATAAAGTTTGTATCATTATTTAATTTAACTAAATATATTAATATAAATTCGTAGGAATTGAATAATATTCAACCCTTCATAATTTTAGCCTTTTTAAAGACATTTTAACACAATAAATTAACCCTGAACTAGATAAACATAAAACAATTCACCTTATCTCGATATTCGATCGAATATTCTTATGTTATGATATAAAAAAATAATAAGTAAAAATTTATGAGTATTAAAGAACAACTAATTCAAGAAATAGAGCAAACTCCTGAAGATTTAATATCCGAACTTCTTGACTTCCTGTTATTTATTAAACAACGATATAACAGTGAAGATGAAATTACTGAACAAGAGCAAATAAATATTGCTATTTCCTTAAAAGATTATCAAGCAGGAGATTATATAACTTTAGAAGAATATGAGGAAAAGCAACAATGATTTATAAAGTAATTATTCCTAAATCTGTGGAAAAATAACTTAATAATATTCCTGAAAAAGAAAGAAAAAAAATCATTGAAGCAATTAAGTTTCTTACTAATACTCCTCGCCCAAGTGGAGTAAAAAAATTAAAAGGTTATGAGCAAACTTATCGAATTAGAATAGGGGATTATCGTGTAATTTATCAGATTAAAGATCAAGAAATGCTCATTCTGATCTTAAGTAGCGTTCATCGTAAAGATGCCTATTAAAGTCTATACTAAATTATATCGATTTATACAGTAAAAATGATAAATTTTACAGAGATAACAAACTTACCAAAATCCATATTATAAAGATAAATGAAAGCTATCACCAGTAATCAAGCAAAAGAAAGATTAGACGAACTCATTGATTCTGTTATCCTTGACGTAGAACCTACTATAGTTTGTAATGATCAAGGAAAACAAGCGGTTTTAATGTCTTTTGTGAGAGAATTAATCGAACGATGAAAATTACTTTTACAGAAGCATCTTGGCCAGATTATATTCCTTATCACTTATAATGATATTTTATTGCAAAGTGCGATCGCGCAGCGCCACTTTGTGATCGAGTCACAACTAGAAATTTATCTGATTATCAAATGAGAAAAATTAATCTCCTTATTACCACCTGAAAATTAGACTTGCTCAATTATTGAAGATGATCACTTTAGCAACCAAAAATAAAAAAAGTTGAAAATTTTGCATAAATTGCCAAATAGTTACTGATAATTAATTAGTAGTCCCATTATTTTGTAACAAACATGCCTAACAATAACCCTACAGAAACAAAAACCCTCAATATTAAACGTACCATCTGTATAGGCTTAGGCGGTACTGGTAGAGATATTTTAATGCAAATTCGCCGTTTAATCGTCGATCGGTATGGTAAACTAAGCGAGTTACCCGTCGTCAGTTTCGTGCATATAGACACCGATAAAAACGCCTCTCAAACTACTGGCTTAAAAACGGGAGACACCTATCACGGGGAGAATATCTTATTTAAACCGGCGGAAACCGTCACCGCTACCATGAATAAACAGGAAATAGATGACTTGAGTAAAGGCTTAGAAAGAAGGAATCCTCACGAAAGAACATCTCCTTATGACCATATTGGCACATGGTTTCCTAAGCAAATATTAAAAGATGTTAAATCTATTGAAAACGGTGCAGGGGCAATTCGTCCAGTAGGCAGACTCGCTTTTTTTCATAACTACAGCAAAATTCATGAAGCCATCGATACCGCCGACAATGCTACAGTTGGTCATGCTCAAAGATTACTCAGTAAAAATATTGTAGTTGAATCTGGTACGAATATTATCATCATCGGTTCACTATGTGGAGGTACAGGAAGCGGTACATTTATTGACATGGCTTACAGTTTAAGGGAAAAATACGGCTATGAAATCGATACGGATATAACTGCTTATTTGATTATCGCACCAGAATTATACGGCAATACCCCCAGCGTTAAAGCCAATACTTATGCTGCCTTAAAAGAATTAAATTATTATACTGCTCAAGGTACAAATTTTAGTGCTAATTATGATCCAGTAAATTTATTTTCTGTCAGTGAAAATCGCCCTCCTTTTGACTTTGTTTATTTAGTCGGAAATCGTACCAATAGTGGACATAAAATAGTAAGAAAAGAGAAATTATCCCAAATAATTGCCCATAAAATATTTGCTGATTTTGCTGAAGAAATATCTATCAATATTAAAGGGCATAGAGATAATGTTAAAAAATATTTTAGCGTTTATGACGAACATCCGCGCCCCAATGCTCAAAGATATTTAACTTTTGGATTAGCGAAGATTTATTTCCCCCGTGATTTAACCATTGCTATCTGTTTAAATAAAGTTAAAATTAAATTAATTAACTTCTGGTTATATGGTGAAGGACAAAGTCCAGATTCAGCAGAATTATTAGATAAATTTTTATTAAATTGGCAATCAAAAAATGAAAGTAGCCCTAATATTTTTAAAGCTAAATTAGAGGGAATCACTTTGGAAAAAGATAAGCCATTTAAGCAAGTATTAAACACTTGGCTGAATAAAAATAAAACTGACATCGATAATGTTAAAAATACAGATGATAGACAAAGATTTATCGAGAAAATCCGTAGCGAAATTAAGAATCAATTTAAAAAAGTACAACCGGGAGAAACAGAAAATATTAGAGGTTCATGGTTAACTCAATTACAAAAAAATAGTGTTAAACTAGAAAAACAATTTACTCAAGATATTCTTAATTACTTAGCTAATTTACTCGAACCTTCTAACCCTAACTTTGCCTTAGATAATAGTCGAGGTTGGTTAGAAGCATTACTAACTAAATTAAATGAATATATTAAAGAATTAGAAGAAGAAAAAGAAAAAGATAATATCTTTATTACTTCTGAAAATGTAGATAAAAAATGGCAAGATTCTTGTCAGGTATTTGAGGATATTGAAACCAATAAAAAAGGTTTTTTAGGCATGGGAGGAAAATCTAATAAAGCAAAAAATCAAGAATTTCAAGAAGAAATAAATCAAAGTCTTAGAGACATTAATAAACTTATACAGCGTAACTTTGATTTAACCTTAACAGAAGAAGCTCTGAAAATTGCCACAAATTTAAGACAATTAGTACAAGAATTAAAAACAAAAACCAGTAACTTTTATAATCTCCTCCAAGATTTAGAAAGTTTTTATAACAGAAAAGGAGAAGATTTAAGTCATATTGACGATGATGAAATTAATGGGGAAGCAGTATTTGAAGCTGATGATAATGATCAATATTATCAAAGTTTGTTGCCCGATCGAGAAAGAAGAAATTTATTAGTTGAAGTCAGTCATAAAATTAATGAAAGTGCTACTTTACCCCCTTCTTTACTACACTTTTTTACGGCAGGAAGAATTATCGATGATAAAGAATTAAGTCAAACTATTGACAGTAATATTGAGGCTAAATTTGGCGATAAAACCTTTGATTTGACTGAGTCAGTAGTTAATCGTTTTGTGCAAAAATATCCCTTCTCTGACGGGCAAACTCGCTTAAAACAAATTATTGATGAAGCGGATGTTTTATTGCCTTTAAATAGTAATGCCCCTTACTTTGTTAATGATGCGGATAAGACGAAACAAATTATCGGTTTTAAACAAACTGATGACAGAGAAAATAAACAATTTCGAGACTTAATTACTGAAAATATTGGTATTAATTCTGATGTAATTATTCCATTGCAAACTAAAAATGAGATAGTTATTATCAAAGAATTTGCAGGTTTTCCTTTAAGAATTGTTAATGGTTTAAGGGAATTAAGAGAACAATACGATCGACAAAAAAGGTTATATGATGGTTATAATTTACATAATGATTCTCAAGTTTTCTTTTTAGATATTATCCCTCCTGATGGGCGACCGATGGAATTATTGCAGGATGATTTTTATACTTGTTTAGCCTTCGGAAAAATAGAGAAAAATACTGATTTTAATTGTTATCAATTCACATTAGAAGATAGAATTACTAATCGTCCATATTATGTCGAAATTAGTTTAGTTTGGGAACAAGCCTTAGAAGAAATTAGTAATAATGATGATCTTAAAAAATACCTAAAAAATATGGTTATTGAAATAGAAGAAGACTTAAAAAATAATCCTAATCGGTTTCAAGAATTTTATCAACAACATCTTATTAATTTTGTTGATGAATTAAATAGTTTAACTGAATATGATCTTAATTTTAGTCAGAAAAAATTAGTTTTAGGGGAAATGACAAGTAGAGAAAAATTAGGTTCTGATGGTATTTTAGGGAGAATATATGATAAATTAATGAAGATTATCAAAGATGCACAACAAAACGAAAATATCCAAGACAAATCCTTATTATCAGGAAAAAAAAATGAGCAACAGCAGAAACTATTAACATCTAGTAAAACTGAAAATAATGGAAAAAATTATCAAACTAATCAGACTAATAATAATAAAAATGTAGAAGTTTTAGAAGCTGATTTTTGGGAAGATAAAACTAATCAAATGACAGAAGAATTTGATCGAGAATTTTTGAAAAGATGGGAAGGAGTTACCATGAAAGATTTAATCGATTTACGAAAAGCTGGTGACTTAAATGATGATGAATTTGAAAAAGCAAAAAAAATTATTGGAGGTTTATAATTATTAAAAATTAGGAGATAGAATTAAACTTATGAGGTAATTAAATTATTATTTTATAAGTTTTTTCTATACTATATTTAATTCTCAAATGAAAGTTACTTAAAGGAGTATTTACTATGAATCAATCTACTAACATTGTAGAAAATTTAACGATGAATCAATTAGAGTCAATTATTGAAAGAATTGTTCAAAAAACTTTAAAAAAAGGTAATAGTAAAGATGATAATCACAATTTATTAAAAGATGAAACTACCGAATGGAGATAAAGTCAACCCAACTCAAATTGATGAAAAACTAACTAGTTATATTTTAAAAGAAGATCACAAAGATGGTCAACATAAAGCTCGTTTATTCAAATCAATATTAGGAATTTCATTGAATAATAAATATCTCTTAATTGAGGCATTAATTAAAATAGCTAAAGAAGAAGATATTTGTCACAGTGAAAATAGCTCTTATGGGAAAAAATATGTTATAGATTTTATATTAACAACCTCTTATGGTTTTTCTACTGTCAGAAGTGCTTGGATTATACTTAATAAGGAAAATTATCCACGTTTAACAACAGTTTATCCTCTAAAATAATGAAAAAAAATATGAGTAAAATTAAATTACATGACACTGTAGCTTTAACTGAAAATATCACTGCTAATCAATTTATGACTGATAAAAAAATAGTTATACCAAGAGGGCAAGTTGGTACAATAGTTGAAATTTATCCTGAAGAAAAAGCATTTGAAGTAGAATTTTCAGACTCAAATGGGCAAACTTACGCTTTAGTATCTCTCAGTGTAGAACAATTAATATTACTTTATTATGATACATCTAATCTTGTTCTAATTTAACTTAGATATATTTTAAATAAACTCTATAATCACAATAAATATCACGCTAGAAACATTCAAAATTGTCCCTTTTTGTTGATTAAAATTTTTATGTATTTTTTTGTTTCATAAACTAAAGCCAATTTTCTAAACCAAAATTCCAGACTTCTTTTATTCTAATAAAGTCTTTATCTGCTGAAACAATACTCAAATTATTAATAATAGCAGTAGAAGCAATCCAGAGATCATTTTCACCTATTCCTAAATCAGAAATTTTAGTTTTTCTGCGTTTATTTTTATCTTTAGGTGCAAAATAATTCATTATTTTTGCTTTTAGTTTTGCATAAGTTTTACTAACTTTACTATCAATATTATAAACAGGTATATCTTTTAAAAATTCTCCAACAATAGCTAAATTCTCTACTATTTTTTGAGAGTTTTCAGCCATATAAAGTAACTCGGCTTCTGTCACCACAGAAATTGCAACTTTGTCCGTGCCAATTTCCTCTATTTTTCTGATAATTTTTAACTCCCCAAAAATTAAATTACTACAATGATTTGTGTCTAATAAATACATGAGTGAACTACTCACATTCGCTACGCTGAAATGTGAGCTTCGTCATTCACAGGTTCG
>CAYPDC010000163.1:0-7731 GCA_964409355.1 uncultured Cyanobacterium sp. | reverse complement strand
GCCCCTAACGCCCTAAAGGGCGGGGCTTTAGACCCACAGATTTTTGGTAAAAATTTTTCTCCCTCACTCCTTCCTCACCGGCAGGGCAGTTTGATTTTCGGGAAAGAAAAAAGAGGGCGTTGCATATTCATGGGATGACGCATTAATGTATAACATAAGCGGAAGCTAGAAGACACAAGATATATTTTTTTGCAAACTTTTTGAAATCATCCCGCAATGATGCAACGCCGACATTTCTATCAAATTTTAACTGTGGGGGGGAAGCAGTGCAGTAGGCACTTCTCCCAACTCTGTCATTTGGGAATACCGACTAGCGGAACATAATACTAACAGAACTATCTTCGTGAATACGCCAAATAGTTTCACCCAACAAATTAGCGACGGATAACACTTTCAATTGAGGGAAATAACTATCAACAGCTAAAGGAATAGTGTTTGTTACAATCACTTCCTCGAAAACATCGCTCGAAAGACGAGAAATAGCAGGACCTGAGAATACTGGATGGGTAGCACAAGCATAAATCTTATTTGCCCCCTCTTTTTTCAACAATCTTGCCCCTTCTAACAATGTTCCAGCAGTATCAATCATATCATCGACTAACACAGCATTTTTGCCCTTAACATCACCGATAACATTCATTACCTCCGCCACATTATGGGCTTGACGGCGTTTATCGATAATGGCTAAAGGAGCATCATTTAATTTTTTGGCAAAAGCTCTCGCTCTTGCAACCCCACCAACATCAGGAGATACCACAACTAAATCTTCGATATTTTTATGATTTAAATAGTCTAAAATCACAGGAGAACCATAAACGTGATCTAAGGGAATATCAAAATAGCCCTGAATTTGAGCAGAATGTAAATCCATTGCCAATACTCGATGCGCCCCGGCAGTAGTGATGATATTAGCCACTAATTTCGCTGAAATAGACTCTCTCCCCGCAGTTTTGCGATCGGCTCTTGCATAGGCATAGTAAGGTATTACTGCGGTAATTTGCCGTGCGGATGCCCTGCGACAAGCATCAATCATAATCAGCAACTCCATCAGATTATCATTTACTGGATGGCAACAGGGTTGAATTAAATAGACATCGCACCCCCTAATGGATTCTTGAATTTGGATGTATAATTCTCCATCTGCAAATCTTTTCCGAATCATCGGGCCTAAATCCATGCCTAAATAACGGGCTACTTCTGTGGCTAAACCAATGTTAGCTGATCCAGAAAATAGACGTAAACGATTGTTGTCCGATACCTGTTGTGGTAAGATTGAACTCACTGTTAAGGTGGCTGAATGACTCACGGCAAATTCTCAACCTCTTATTATTTAATACTGGTTTATGTGTGTTAATATGTTTCCTTTTTCGCACAGGATACTTTTACTCTAACATTATAATTTACTATATAAACCACTTTTTTAGTTAACTATTTTTAATTTTTTCTTAATTTTTTCTTAATTTTTTGTATTTATTATCAATAATTAGTATTCTTATATGCAAACTTTATTAATAACGGCAACGGATACGGATGCAGGAAAAACCATTGTCACAACGGCTTTAAGGGCTTATTTACAAAGGAAAAAACCTCATCTTTCTACTGCTTTAATGAAGTTGTTGCAAACGGGGGAAATAGGCGATGCAGAATTTTATGGGCAATATTTTGATGATGCGGTGATTCCGTTGCGGTATAAAGCCCCCCTTGCTCCCCCTTTGTCTGCTACATTGGAGGGCAAATCTATTGATTTAACTATTGTTAAGAGTCGTTTATTAGATTTACAAAAAAGCCACGATTTCATCTTATTGGAGGCTTTAGGCGGTTTAGGTTCACCTATAACTCATGAGTTAATTATCGCTGACATTGCCCATGATTGGCATTTAGATACTATTCTCATTGTACCTGTTAAACTAGGCTCGATCGCGCATACAGTGGCAAATGTGGCTTTAGCGAGGGAATATAAAGTAAGATTGAAGGGCATTATTTTTAACTGTGTTCAAGATTGTACACCAGAGCAAATAAATCAATGGACACCGAAGGATTTAATCGAATCTTTAACGAAAACTTCTGTTTTAGGTTATTTTCCCCATTTAGGAGATGTTAACGCCCTAAATTTAGACGACTTGGCAAATATCAGTGAGTCTATTTTTAACGTATTAATCAATAGACACCTCCAGAATATATTAATATAGGCTCGTAGTGAGGGCTTAAGCCCTTATTTTAAAATTGTGGGAAATGTCTAATAGACATCTGGTAGAAATCAAGCTAGAAGCCCAAAATACGGTATAAAAATCATAGTTTTTACCGGAAGTCTAATTCAACTCCAAGCAATTAAAACCATTGATTAATTATTGATTCGGATGAATATAATAGAACGTACTAGATTGGGGTTAGCTGTAGCCACGGCAAAAATCGTGACAGGATTGGTTAAAACGTTAAAATTAGGGGCGGCTAGTGTTTTACCCGGAGAAATTTCCCGTCGTCTTTATCCTCGTCTGTTACAACTTCTATCCCAACAATTTACCAAAGGATTAATTCTTGTGGTTGGAACGAATGGGAAAACGACTACATCGTTATTGCTAAAGGATATATTAGTCAATCAAGGGTATAAAGTAATCCATAACTCCACAGGGGCAAATTTAATTAATGGTTTAATTACCTGTCTAGTAACAAATAGCAACTTATGGGGAATTTTAACCGCAGATTATGGCATTTTAGAAGTAGATGAAAATGTTTTGCCGTTAGTGTTAAAAGAGTGTCAACCTAGTCATATTTTAGCTCTTAATTTGTTTAGAGATCAGCTAGATAGATATGGAGAAGTTGATACCATTAGTTATCGTTGGCAAAATGCTATTAGCCCTCTTAATCAAGATACTTATATTATTATTAATGGTGATGATCCTACCCTCTGTTATTTAGGACAAAATTTACCGCAAAAAATCTTGTATTTTGGTTTAAATGAGCCAGAATTATATTTAAAGGAAATTCCCCACGCCGTGGATTCTATTTACTGTCCTAAATGCGGTACGTCTCTTACTTATCAAGGTGTTTATCTTTCTCACTTAGGGGATTATGATTGCCCTAATTGTGATTTTACTAAGAGTAATTTAGCGGTAAATAGTCAGGAATGGCAACAAATTTTAATCGGGGTTTATAATAAATATAACACATTAGCGGCTGGGTTAACTGCCGAAACAATTGGCATTGATAGGGAGATAATTAATCAGACTATTAATAACTTTAAAGCTGCCTTTGGAAGGGCAGAAGAATTAACGATTCAAGACAAAAATATCTGCATTTTATTATCTAAAAATCCAGTGGGTATGAATGAGACAATTCGGGCAGTAAATGACATCAGAAAAATTCATCCCCATAGCACTATTTTAATGGTTTTAAACGATCGCACCCCAGATGGTACAGATGTTTCGTGGATATGGGATGTGGATACAGAAAAATTAGTTTCTCAAGGGGGAAATATTGTGGTAAGCGGCGATCGCACCTATGATATGGCATTAAGATTAAAATATAGTTTGGATAACCTTGACTCGAATATGAATTTAATTATCGAGGAGAAACTATCTTCTGCTGTAAACAAAGCCTTAGAATTAACAATGGTGGGAGAAACTTTATATATTATTCCTACTTACTCCGCCATGTTAGAAATAAGAAAAATACTTTTAGGAAGAGAAATTTTATAACCGAAAAATACGGAACTTCTATCGACAAGAGTTCGCCAAAGAGAAGGCACTCCGTTTAATTCAGTGGGAGTGTCAAATGGATAAAATAGAAAAAATCAATCAAATAAAAATTATGACAGCAGCTATTACCAAACCTAAGGGAGAAAATATCGTTAAGTTAAATTCTGTTAGTTGGTCAACTTTTAATCATCTTCTTCATGAATTAGGTAATAAAAGAAATCAACCTTTAACTTACTATGATAATGTTTTAGAAATTATGAGTCCATTAGGTTTACATGAAAATAATAACCTTTTTATTGACGATCTTATTCGTGCGATCGCCGATGAATTAGGATTAAATCTCAAGAAATTTGGTTCATTAACTCTCAAATCACCTCAATTTCAACAAGCAGTTGAGCCAGATTCTTGTTATTATTTACAAAATGAGCCAAAGGTACGAAATAAACAACAAATTGATTTAACCATCGATCCTCCCCCAGATTTAGTATTGGAAATAGATATAACTAGCGGTTCATTACATAAATTACCGATTTATGCTAACTTGGGTGTGCCAGAAATATGGCATTATGATGGGGAAAATTTGGCGGTTTTTATCCTTGAAAAAAAGACAAATAATTATCAAGAGTGCGATCGAAGTTTAGCTTTTCCTTTTCTGAATTTAAGTTTAATTCCTGAGTTAATTCAACAAAGTTTAATCCATGGAGAAACGGCAGTATTGAGAGCTTTTAGAGGCTATATTAGAGATATAAAATAATAGGCGATCGCAATTGTGGATTTAATCTTATGTCATCAAACCGCAGACTTTGACGCTCTTGGGGCGGCTGTCGGTTTAACTAAATTATACCCTGGGGCAAAAATTGTCCTGACAGGAGGCGCCCATCCTTCCGTACGCAAGTTTCTGGCACTCCATCGGGATGAATTGGCTTTGATGGAATTTCGTTCTGTTAATCCTGCTTTAATTCGTCATCTTTTCATTGTCGATACTCAAAGGTGCGATCGCATCGGTAAAGCCGTAGAATGGTTAGAGTTAGAAAATGTGCAATCCGTGACAATTTATGACCATCATGAAGAAAATGGACAGATTAGTGCGGATAATTTCCTTAAGTATATAGAAAAAGTCGGATCTTGTTCCACAATTATTTGTGAACTTTTGCAACAAAAGTCAATTCGTTTAAATTCAGTAGAAGCAACGGCAATGGCATTGGGTATTCATGTGGATACAGGCTCATTAACCTTTGAACAAACCACCCCTAGAGACGCTTCTGCTTTAGCTTGGTTGATGACTCAAGATGTGAATATCAAAGCGTTAGGGGAATATGTTGAGCCTAGTCTTGCCCCAGATTTAAGAAAACTGTTACCCCACGCCCTCAAAAATATCCAAACTTTGACGGTTAATAGTTACAGTGTCAGTTGGTTATTAGTGGAAACCTCCCACTTTATCCCCGGTTTGTCTAACCTCACCAGTCGCATTATTGACTTAGTGAAAACCGATGTTTTACTCTTTGGGCATTACTATGGGCAAAATGTAGAGAAACAAAAACAAGGAAAATTAACTATTATCGGCAGAAGTAGCCTTGAATCCGTTAATTTAGCCCAAATATTTACCGCTTTTACGGGAGGAGGGCATAGTAGTGCCGCATCCTTTACCTTACGTTGTCAAAATCCCCACGATATTATTGAACAATTATTAACTCAAATCGAGAATCAGATACCCTCTCCTCTCACTGCCAGGGATTTAATGGCTTATCCTGTGCGTACTATTCTCCCTTACACTTCCATTGACGAAGCCCAAAGAATTTTACTGCGTTACGGGCATTCTGGGTTAGTGGTAGTCAATCAAGATAAAGAATTAGTGGGAGTTATTTCTCGCCGTGACATCGATTTGGCTTTACATCACGGTTTTTCCCATGCCCCTGTTAAGGGTTATATGACGAAAAATGTGCAGGTAATTAACCCTGAAACTCCTTTCCCTGAGATAGAAGAATTGATGGTAAAAAATGATATTGGTAGGTTGCCTGTGATGGAAAATGGGCAGT
Source organism: uncultured Cyanobacterium sp. (assembly GCA_964409355.1). GTDB lineage: Bacteria > Cyanobacteriota > Cyanobacteriia > Cyanobacteriales > Cyanobacteriaceae > PCC-10605. The sequence continues at coordinate 2,000 of CAYPDC010000163.1, read as the reverse complement.
TAATGGGCATTGTGACGCGCACGGATGTTTTACGGCATCTGCATTCTGCGAGGCTTAATTCTCATCCCAATTCTAGTAATAATCTTCCCCTTGTCTCTTGCTTACTGCCTTCTTTAGAGAAAAAGTTACATCCCCCTATCTGGAAATTGTTACAGCAAACGGCAACTTATGCCCAACAACAGGGATGGCATTTATATTTAGTAGGGGGAGGAGTGAGGGATTTATTGCTAACAGATAACGATGCCACTCTCAATTTACAGGATATTGATTTAGTGGTAGATGGTTTTCATCGGGCAACCACTCCCGAAGCAGGAGTAAAATTAGCGGAAGCCTTACAAGCTATTTACCCTCAAAGTCGTCTTAGTATTCATGGACAATTCCAGACTGCGGCTTTATTATGGCATAAAGATCCCCAATTAGGCTCATTATGGCTAGATATTGCTACCGCGCGCACGGAGTTTTATCCTTATCCTGCGGCTAATCCTGAAGTGGAATCAAGCTCAATTCGCCAAGATTTATACCGTCGGGATTTTACTATCAATGCTTTAGCTGTGCGTTTGACTCAACCCCATCAGGGAGAATTATTAGACTTTTTCGGTGGTGTAGAGGATGTGCGATCGCATCTTATCCGAGTTTTACATCCCAATAGCTTTATCGAAGATCCTACCAGAATTTATCGAGCGGTGCGCTTTGCGGTGAGATTAAATTTTGACATCGAAACCCAGACTAGAGAATATATAGATTATGCCGTCAATAGTGGGGTATTTGAGAGAGTATCTTTAGAAAAAAATTCTATTCCTGCTTTAACAACTCGTCTCAAAGGGGAATTAACCTATATTCTTCAGGCACAATATTGGCAAAAAGCCTTAAAACTCTTGCAAGAAGTAGGCGCATTGCGTTGCCTTCACCAAAATTGTCAGATTACCCCAGATTTATGGTGGCAAATACGTTGTTTCGATCGTTGGTTAAAGTATTATACCGCAGACGCTCATCACAATAGTGTACCATCATGGTTATTGCGTTTAGAAATCATCTTATCCAATTTCCCTGAAGGAGTAAAAGTTGCCCAAAATTTAGACTTACCCAAAGATAGTATCCAAAGGTTGCATCATTTAAGTAAAAACCACGAGAAAATAAAACTTTATTTAGCCTCTTGTCAAAATATAAGCGAAAAGGTACAATTCTTAGCAACTTATCAACCTATTGCCCTTTTACTCATCGCAGTCAAAAATCCTAAATCCATTAGGCGTACGATTTGGGATTACCTAATGCACTGGAGTAAGGTAAAATCTCCCTTAGATGGTCAAGATTTGCAAAGATTAGGTTATAAGCCGAGTAAACTGTATAAGGAAATTTTAACTAAAGTACAGGCTTTATATTTAGATCAAAAAATTACGACTAAAATTGAAGCAGAAAACTTTGTTTTAAAAAATTACCCCTTGAGTAATTAATAATTAATGATTAATAGCAAGTTAAGATTGATTAACTACTATTTAATTTATGACAACTGATTAAATATTGCTACTATAACAGTTAGCATTTAGTTAGGTAAAAACCCAAAATTTTAGTGTGTGTGAGAGTTAAAAAAATGACTATGGGGAAAATGGCGAATAAAAATGTTTTGTCTAATCAACAATTAGTTTCTCCTAATTTGGAATTAGTGTCTCCAACTCGACAATTAAATAGAAATAAAGTAGAAAAAAGAATAAAAAATAATTCTTCTTCTCCAACATCTTTGACTATTTTTAAATATTTAATCCTATCAACAGCTATAATTTTCAGTTTTGGTGGTTTAGGCTTTGGTTTAGCTTTAAGATACGGCGATAATTATGATATTTCTCGTTTTCAAAATATCACTGACAATAATTAATGGGGTTTTCCTACTGTAGTTATGATAAATTTTTTCGGCATTACTGATTTAAAGTATGAATCCTGTTTGTGAAGTAATTAGTAATAAGTGATCACCTCATCACCCCCACCCCTCATCACCTCATCACCCC
>CAYPDC010000162.1:0-7789 GCA_964409355.1 uncultured Cyanobacterium sp. | reverse complement strand
CATTCTGTTGGGTAAGAAGCTCACATTTCAGCGTAGCGAATGTGAGTAGTTCACTCAGAAGTTTTGCTGAATACTTACAACTTTCTTGTCGTGACACTTATTAGAAAAAATCCCCCCTTCCCCCTTTCTCCCTTTCCAAAACATAAGCGTTTTGATACCGACGAGTAAAAAAAAACCCATTCATGACTCCTCCTTATTGGCAAGAAGCTGTTACTTTTCTCCATCAGCAAGATGAGATTATTAGTCAGTTGATGATGGCTTATCCTCATCAACCCCTCAAACACACCCATGGCAATCCCTTTGAAACCCTTGTTAAAGCCATTATCGGGCAACAAATATCGGTAAAGGCGGCGAATACGGTTTGGTATCGCTTATCAACTCAGTTAACGACTGTTTCTCCGTCACATTTACTTCAACTATCTGAGCTACAGCTAAGGGAGTGCGGACTTTCCCGACAAAAGATACAATATTTAGGTAATATTGCCACGGCTTTTAGAGAAGGATTATTAACCCCCGAAAAATGGCGATATATGGGGGATGAGGAGGTAATTAAACAATTAACTAAAATTAAAGGTATCGGACAATGGACTGCTCAAATGTTCCTTATTTTCTATTTACAACGTCCTGATATACTGCCGTTAAAGGATATAGGGTTAATTAATATTATCAAACAACATTATGGCAACCTTAGCTTACCAGAAATTGTTAAACTATCCCAAAAATGGCAACCTTATCGAACTGTGGCCGTGTGGTATCTTTGGTTATCGTGGGATGGGGAGGCTATTCATTATTGATGGATATTGACAAGAAAGGGTCAAAGAGAGAAAATTAAACACGGGCAGTTAAATTTATTAATTATTTACCTTTCAAGATAAATGGCAAGTCGTCAACAACCGAGAAGAACAGCGAGAGTCTTAGCTTTATTAAGTTTAAGTCAGATTAGGGTAAAGTCAGATCAATTAGAAGATTTGGAGATAAATGATCTTATTTTAGGGGCTATTCGTACTTTAAGTATTGAAGTAGAGAATACTTTAGAGACGGCTTCTGATGAGTTAAATCGTAGTAATGATCAACTTTTTAAAAGTGAAACCCGTGCTAGTGACATTACTACTGCTAGTAATATGTTAAAGGATGCGATCACATTTACACAAAAGGCAATTAATCGTGTAGGTACAATTGTGGAAATCCCTGAGTTTATCCAAGTTTCTAGGGAAACGGAAGTAAAACAGTATGCCATTGATTTAATTAGCTGTATTCGCCATCAGAAGGAAGAATTAGATCAATTAATTAACGATGTGATGGTAGATTGGACTATAAGTCGTCTCACCCAGATTGATGCGAATATTCTCCGTTTAGCGGTAGCTGAAATGAAGTTTTTTCAACAGGATCACAAAGTAGCGATTAACGAGGCGATCGAAATTGCGAAACAATACTCTGATGATGACGGTTTTCGTTTTATTAATGGGGTATTAAGAAAGGTTAGTGATAAGTTGCGTTCCATCAGGAATTAGTTTTTTGGTTAATATCGGTTAATTTTACCGTGGAAAAACTATATTTTTCATGGAATAAGACTCCTTCCCCTTCAATTACTAAATATTATTAATATTCTGTTTTTGATTATCCAAAATGCAAAATTGACATGATCTCCAAGATTGTAGTTTACCCTTACCGACTATTCTCAATTTTGGCATTATTTCTTTCGATGATTTACGCCCCGTTTTACCTCATATTGAGTTACCCTCTCACTTAAGAAAATAAAATCCTGCTGCTTTAGCCATTATCACCTCTAAAGAGGTAACTACGAACAGTTAATCTTAAGTTATCTTTAATCATATATTGATGTTTTCCTCCCGAATAAAGTCCATCAAAACCAAACTTTTTTAAAGAACGAATTAATTGTTTTCTACTTATTTTTTGAACCTTTTGGGCGACCTCCTTTTACCGTATTTCTGGAGATTTATATTACTCATATCCTAGTCAATAAATGGTTTGCGGCTTCTAACATTTCGGGGACTAGATCTTGCAAATCTTCCCTATTATTAAGATAGGTGGTAAGGGCTTCCATGGGATCTAAACTTTTACCAATACCTAATTCTGGGAGTCTTGTTCTTGCTAATTCCGTGACAGATTCCGCTTTAATGGTATAAGTATGGGCGGTGGATAAGGTTTGATGTATTTCTTTGAGATTAATTAATTCTATCTGCTCTGAACGCAAACGGTAAATTAATCTCACTACTGCTTCATTGATGTTTTTCGATGCGATCGCATCTAGGATTTTTTGTTGAGGATCATTACTAGAAGTAACATCAGTTTCAATGGTAACAAAAGGACGAGTGGGCAGGGGGCAAAATTGCCAGTTAACCTGTTTATCGACTATCTCAATTAAGACGTAACCCTTCTCCTCTTTTTCTTCGGAAAAGTCCACCCTTTCAATACTACCGGGGTAAACCACAGGGGGATTATTTTTAGAATTGAGGTTTTGATGTTTATGAACATGACCTAATGCTACATAATCAAATTCGGGGCGAATCAATAAAGATAAGGGTACTTGAAAACCTTTACCGACGGCTAAATATCTTTCTGCACCTATACTAGCTTTTTCTGCCATTAAATGCGCTAGTAAAATGGTGGGGATTTCGGGATTTAATTTTCTCACTTGTGCTTCTAAAATCGGCTCGATTTTTTGAATCAAAAGAGTCTGAATTTTCTCCATGGATAATCCCTCTGTTTCTGGGTTGGTGAGTAAAACGTTGGGAGTTAACCAAGGTAAGGTAATGACTTGAATTTGTCCCGACTTTGTGCTAACTGTGTAAGTAGTTAATTTCTCTCCGACAATGAAATTCGGTACACCTAAACGATCGTAAATGGATAAACTTGCTCCTCCCATGCCTTGAGAATGTTGATCATGATTACCCACTAGCAATACCGTGGGAATATTTGCATCCGCCAGACGGCGAAATTGATTGGCAAAGGCGGCTTGGATATAGGGTGCTGGTGTACTATCAGGAAAAGCATCCCCCCCGAATAAGACTAAATCCACCTCAGAGGCGATCGCATCTTCAACACAAATGCTCAGACTACGGCTAAAATCTTCGAGTCTGGTATTAAAACCTGTTTTCGGGTTAATTTTGCCGTGACTGAAACTACTGCCTAAATGAATATCGCTCAAGTGTAAAATTTTCATTCTTCTAGCTGATGTTGATAAATTGTTGATTAAAAAAGTTGCTTACCGAAGAAATTGGGTTGCTTTTTCTGGTGATACCGGGGGAAAAAATAAGTACCCCTGTCCTAGTTTACATCCATGATCGATTAACCATTGTCTTTGTTCTTCTGTTTCAATGCCTTCGGCAATCACCCTTAAGCCAAGAGATTTAGCTAAACTGATGATAGAAGCGACAATTACCTGATTGTAGTTATTAGAGTTAGAGAAATTCATAAAACTGCCATCGATTTTTAACGCATCCACAGATAATTGATGGAGATAACCTAAGCAAGAGTAACCTGTTCCAAAGTCGTCTATACTAATGCCAATCGCTTTTTCTTTGATTTGTGCCAACAATTGATTGGTGTTAGCAAAGTCTTTGATGAGCATACCTTCGGTTATTTCTAAGACTAGAGTATTTTTCCTGATGGGATATTTTGCTAATGTGGACTCTAATAGAGATAGTAACGATGGTTGAAGTTGAGTGACGGAGAGGTTAATATTTATTTTCAGAGATGATTTTAACTGATTTTGCCATTGAAAAAGTTGTTGACAAGCTGTCTCAAAAATCCACTCTCCTAAACTATTCATTAACCCCATTTCTTCTATTACATAAATGAATTTATCGGGGGTGATTATTCCTTTTTCGGGGTGTTGCCATCTCAGCAATATTTCAAATCCTTCGATACTTAAACATTCAATATTGATAATGGGTTGATAGTAAAGCAGAAATTGATTTTCTTTTAAGGCTTTTCTTAAGTCATTTTCTAAATGTAATCTCTCAACGGTAGCAGAGTGCATTTGGGGATCAAAGATAGCGTACTTGCCTTTTCCGCCTTGTTTCGCCCGATACATGGCAATATCTGCATCCCTTAACACATCTTCGGGAGTATGGTGTTTTTCGCTTCCGATGACAATACCAATACTGGTGCTGGTGAATACTTCTCGATTTTCGATCTCTAGGGGCGATCGCAGTTCATCGATAATTCTTTGGGCAACGACGAACGCTTCTTGTATATGCTTTATTTCTTCTAAGAGTACAACAAATTCATCCCCTCCTAAACGGGCAGCTAAATCGGTTTCTCGGATAAAATTCCGCAGTAAAACTGCGATGTTGATTAATAGTTCATCCCCAATTAAGTGTCCTAAACTATCGTTAACTAACTTAAAATTATCCAAATCAAAGAATAAGACGGCAAATTTTGCTTGTTTATAACGCCTACTTCTTTTTAAGGCTAAATCCAGTCTTTTCGTGAGTAAATGACGGTTAGGTAAACCCGTTAATTTATCATGTAGTGCATCGTGTTTGAGTTGATTTTCCATAGAGATGCGATCGCTCACATCCCTTGAAGTGGATTGAATATATAAAAGTTGTCCATCTTCATCATAGATACCTTTGCTAATGGTTTCTAACCAAATATAGTGTCCTAATTTATGACGAGTGCGATAAGTCAGGGGTAAAGTATTAATAGACTCCATGGGGCAGTTTTGACGGATAATTTCGTAATCATCAGGGTGAAAAAGATCCTTAGGATCATAGTTCATTAATTCTTCGGGAGAATAACCAAGTAAGGCATAGCAAGAGGGCGTTATATAGATATATTTCCCTTTATTATCTAATAAACAGACTAAATCGCTCATATTTTCTGTGACTAGCCGGAAACGTTCCTCACTTTCTGCTAAGGCTATTTCAGCCTGTTTGCGATCGCTAACATCCATAATAAAACTATCCCAGATAACATCTCCATTTTCCTCTTTCTTTGGTTTGCCACAACCTTCTAACCATTTCTTTCTGCCGGAAGGAGTAGTGATACGCCATTGATGAAACCAAGGTTGTAATGTTTTAGCAGAGTTTATTACTGATTCTTTCATAGCCGGTAAATCATCGGGGTTAACTAAATCCCAAATAATTTGCAAACTATCCATCAGTTTTTGTGAATCTATTTCCCACAATTCATAACAGCCATCACTCATGTAAATAATTTGATCTGTATAGTCTGGATGTAAAATATAACGGAAAATCGCCCCCGGTACATTTGCCGCCATGTTACAGAATCTTTGTTCGCTTTCTTTTAATGCCAATTCTGCTAATTTGCGATCGCTAATATCTGTTAATGTCCCGATATAACCTTTAAACTTGCCATCGAGATCGTGTTCGGGTAAACATTGACTATAAACCCAAACAGTTTTACCATCAGGACGGAGAAAACGGTGTTCCAATGTAAGGATTTCTTTTTTTTTAATGGAATTTTGCCACAATCTCATGACGGAGTCTCGATCCTCTGGATGCAATATATTAACCCATTTACCTGCGATCGCATCTTCAAAAGAAATTCCCGTTAATTGAGTATAATATTGATTAACATAAATACATTGATGTTGATCATTGGTGCGAAAAATCCCCACAGCTACCCCAGAAGCGAGACTGGCGTAACGTTGCTGACTTTCTTTGAGTTTTCCTTCTAAATAAATACGGCGATCGACTTCTTTTTTGAGAAAATAATTCCATAAAAGAAGCAGGATTAAAGCAATAAAGGGAAAATAAAAGGATAATTCAATGATTTTCTTTTTAGTAGATAATAAAGTTAATTTTGCTTCAGGTTCTAACCATTTTTTTTGTGCCTCATAATAGACTGAATCGGCGTTGTTGATTAATTTTTCTAGGGTGTGATCCACTTGTGATAATAGGGATTTCGGATCACTATCTTTGACGATAAAATGTAAACGAGCTGGATCAAGTAAAATATTGCTTTTATTTACATTAAACTTACTAAGAGCGAAACTACCATTAAAATTATTAACGATTACTGCATCAACGTCTCCTTTTTCAAGGGCGATAAATATATCATTAAAACTCTTAAATTCCTTTAATTCAATGGTTATACCGTATGGAGTAATTTCCTCTTCGATCAATTCCTGTTGAATACTACCTGCTAAAATTCCGACTTTTTTTCCTTCCAAATCGAGGATTGTCTGTACTTCTAAACCCTGACGGGTATAAACCTGTGACCAACTCGCTAATACTACTTCATTATTAAAATCAAAGATGCGATCGCGCTCAGGGGAATAAGCCACATCCACCATTAAATCTAATTCCCCTCGTTGTAGTTGTTTTAAACATTGACTCCATTCACAGGGAGAATAAATAACCAACCAATTTTCTTGTTTGCCAATTTCATCGACAATATCCACCCAAAACCCTTGAGGTTGCTGATTTTCACTCAGAAAAACTTTGGGATTATTGTCATATACTCCAACTCGAACTGTTTGACGAGGATTTTGTGCTGCAATAGTTTGTTCACCGACAGGAAGCAAACACAAACAAATCCCTAATAACAGTTTTAAGTATTTCATTGAGAAAAAATTGATTCTTTTTTATTATTCTTCTATTGTTTAGTATAGTTGATCAGTTAGAAGCTGTTTGAAAAGTCTTGACGTAGAATATATCAGTGAAAAACTGACAAAAAAAAGAAATGACAAGACTATCATACGATACTGACCTCACCGATTACCAGTGGGAAATTTTGAAACTATTAATTCCTCCTGCTAAAACTGGTGGCAGAAATCGTTCTGTGGATATTCGAGAAGTACTTAATGCCATCTTTTATCTTCTTGCGAATGGAATTAAATGGCGAGCGATGCCCCAGGATTTCCCCAAATGGCAAACAGTGTATACTTATTTTACCTGAGTTCGACATAAAATCTTAAGTGATGAAAGGTGTCAGGTATCAGGGGATGCACTGAGGGTAGCCGAAGTGTGTTAGGTGTTAGGTTAAAGAATTGATAAAAAACTTATGTTTATTGATTTTATTGTTTTTCAGCACCTTGATTGATTAATCAATCTTAAAAAAACCCACCTGAAACCTGCAACCCGAAACCTGAAACCTACCTAAATCAGCAATTCTTATATCGAACTGAGGTTATTTTCGAGCTTGGGAATCTGATGGTACATGGCGTACCATTAATCAGCAATTACGAGAACAGGTACGTGTACAAGCAGGAAGAAACCCTGTGATAAAGTGTTTTCCACGAGGGCTGGTGGTAGAAATCACTCCTTCGACAGGGTGTCGCAATCAAAATGACCAGTTCAGATCGCACTCAACGGGAGTCCTCTTTTGACATTTTTGGTAAAAGAGTCGCTACTATTCAGCAAATTTAGAAAAAGCCGCTTCAAAACCAGCACTTAACTCATCCCACGCACCCTGAAAACCAGTTTGCACACTTATCCAAGCATCATCGCTAGTGGATTTTAACTCGGCTAATTTTTTTTCTAAACTCTCTTTTTTGTCTTGTAAATCCTTTATCTGTTGATCAAATTCGGCTTTGGTATTATCGCCAATTTGATCTGCTTTTGTTTTTAACTCGTCCAATTTCGCACCCCATTCTCTGAGTTTTGCTTCCATTTCTCCTTGATAGGCTTCTCTATTCTGCATAATAAATATCTTTGTGTTTGTTTATACTGTAAATAGCATAACATAATTTTTGTGCTTTTATCTGTTTAGTATTAATGTATCAATAAAACTCTTAAGAATATTTACCAAAAATCTGTGGGTCTAAAGCCCCGCCCTAAAGGGCGTTAGGGGCGAA
>CAYPDC010000161.1:0-7812 GCA_964409355.1 uncultured Cyanobacterium sp. | reverse complement strand
TCTTTTTGTCACTTTGTATATGGCTGTATATTTTTACAAAAATGGGATGCTCCCACTGTACATTGTTAATTATTAATTATTAATTGAGGAGTGTCAATGTTAAAGTTATATGGAGGAAGTCGATCGCGCGCTTCCATTATTCAATGGTATCTTGAAGAAAAGGGGATAGAATATGAATTTATCCTCCTTGATATGGCGAATAAAGAACATTTAGAGCCTGAATTTCTCCAATTAAATCCGATGGGTAAAGTTCCTGTTATTATTGATGGGGACTTTGTGCTTTGGGAATCTGGGGCAATATTATTATATTTAGCAGAAAAATACGGGCAAGAAATTGACTCTTTGGAAACTAGAAGCATTGCCAATCAGTGGATTCTATTTGCTAATTCTACCCTCGCTACTGGTTTATTCATTGAAACTAATCGGGAAAAGGAAATTCCGAAACTACTTCCTCCCCTCGAACAGATTTTACAGGCTCAATCTTACTTCTTAGGGAATGATTTTACTGTGGTAGATGTGGCTGTCGGTTCAATGTTGGCTTATACTCAGATCTTGTTGAAATTAGATCTCACCGATTATCCTGCCATTGGTAAATATATAAATGCGATCGCACAACGTCCAGCCTTCGCTAAAACCATCGGCGGTAGATAATGAGTAATAAGTTTGAAGTGGGAGCGTCTCGCTCCCCTTAAGGAGTAAGAAGTGGGGAGTGGGAAGCATGGGAAGATATGGACTCAAAAATGTTCTTATGTGTCAATTTAACTTAAAAGTATCTAATATATAAACTAACCTACCCGAAGAAACTATTTTCCGATGTATTGGTCATTAGGTAATAATATGTTTATAAAAAATTAACATTATCATAAAGGGGATTTAAGATTATAGCGGAGAATTATTATGATTAAATTTTATGCTTTTTTATTAAGTTGTTTAACGTTTTTATTCGTAACAACTCCAGCTTATGCAGGAAGATTATTATTTTGGCGTTTTGAAACAAATCAAAATCGACTCCTTTTCACGACAGATCAAGGGGTTCAGCCTACTGCTCAATTAATTGCTAATCCCACTCGTTTAGTCATAGACTTACCCGGTACTACTTTAGGCAGACCTAGTGTTAATGAAACTTATGGGGGATTAATTACTGGTTTAAGAATTGGTCAGTTTGACGCTCGTACTACCAGATTAGTGATTGAATTAGCCCCCGGCTATATTTTAGACCCTCAACAGATAAAAGTTAAAGGTTTATCTCCCACTCAATGGTCAGTGGATTTGCCTCAACCTCAGAGGGGCAATTTCCCCGGCTCATCCCCTTCTTCTCCTTCTGAACCCTATAATTCTTCTAATAATAATCCTAACCGTAGTCTAAATGCCAGTAATAACACCAATAATCGTAATAGTGGAGGGGGTGGCAATGAGATTCAAATTACCTCTAGTGGTTTAATCGTTGGTATTGACGGAGATCATAAAAATACCGTCAAAGTCGATCGCAGCAGCGATCGCAAAAAAATCAATTTTGAGATCAGTAACATCAATGTATCAAGCAGCTTACTTAGATCTTGGGCAGTGAATCAGTATGGTGTGGACAATGTAGAAATTAGTCAAAAACGCAATTCCGTTGCTTTATTAACCCTAAATGTTCATCCTGATAGCCCCGACTGGCAAGGTTCTTTTAGCCGTATGGGGGGGTTTGTGATGTGGCCTCAAGGGGGTATTAATCGAGTCATGGATTTGCCTAGTAGTGGTAATAAATCAATTACAGAACCTAGTGCTTCTTCCTCTCGAAATGTGATCAACGCTAATAATCAAAAGACTTTGATCGAAGCGATCGAAATTCAGAATAATCAATTAGTAATAAGGGGTAATCAAGCTATTCGAGGAGAAGGAAGTTGGGCGAAGGGTAATCTGATGTATCAACTACGCATGGAGAATACCGATTTAGCACCTAATTTTAAATCCCCGGTTTTACCTTATGGTAGCCCCATTTCTCGCCTACGCATTTGGCAACCCGATGATAATACGGTAGTATTGTTAGTTGAACCCGCTTTAGGAACAAGAATTAGCGGTTTAAGTCAAACCAATGAAAAGATTTTAACCTTACCCTTTACCGGATTACGTTCATCTTCGGCTTTACCCGTAAGAAATTCTCAACCCCTTCCTCCTATCAACAGAAACTCTAATAATTCTCAAACCGTAACACAAATTCTTGTTACTCCCGCCCCTAACAGTTTAAGTCCGTTTGATACTACCCCCACGGATAATCCCCGTAGTCCTTTTCCTGTTAATAAACCCAATCCTACTCCTAATCGTCCTGTAACTAATAGTAGGGTAGTGGTGATGATTGATCCAGGCCATGGTGGGAAAGATGTCGGTGCGGTAGGAATTGGCGGAGTTCAAGAAAAAAATATTGTTTTACCTATTTCTCAACAAGTGGCTCGTATTTTGGAACAGCAGGGCATACAGGTAAGAATGACTAGAGATAGCGATTATTTTGTTAGTCTTGAAGGACGCACTCAAATGGCTAACCGTATCAATGCCGATGTTTTTGTCAGTATCCATGCCAATTCCGCCGGGATGAATAAACCTCAAGTTAGTGGTTATGAAACCTATTATTATACTTCTCAAAGTAGAGGTTTAGCTAATACTATTCATAGCAATATTATCCGTCGAATGGATGTGCGCGATCGCAAGATTAAACAAGCTCGTTTTTATGTGATTCGTACTGCCAATATGCCTTCAGTGCTTTTAGAATTGGGGTTTGTCACCGGCACTGAAGATGTAGCGAAGTTGACGAATGCTAGTTTTCAAAGACAAATGGCAGAGGCGATCGCATCTGGAATCATTGAATATATCAAAAATAATCGACTATAAGAATTAAGAGGTGTCAGGTGTCAGGTGTCAGGTTGTCTCCCCATGCTTCCCCAACTCCGAACTCCGAACCCAGATTATTCCGAATTTCTATTTACTTTTCTGAGTAGTTTTGCTTAAATTAAAATAATTTTGATTGCAATATTGTACGTTATATGAAAAATTCTTTGGGTAATAGAATTGGTGTATTTGATAGTGGAGTGGGCGGTTTAACTGTTTTGAGAAAACTTTATCGTTATTTACCTCAAGAATCAATACTCTATTTTGCTGATACCTTACGTCTTCCCTATGGTACTCGTTCACGGGAAGAAATTATCTTATTTGTCCGTCAAATTCTCGATTGGATGCAATCTCAAGGTGTCAAAATGGTGATCATGGCTTGTAACACCAGTTCCGCTTTGGCTTTAGAAACAGTACAATCAGAGTATGATTTTCCCATCCTTGGTTTAATTCACCCCGGTGCAAAAGGTGCGGTTAAAATCGGCAAACGTATTGGTATTATTTCCACTATGGCAACGGCGAAAAGTAATGCCTATAAAGATGCGATCGCTGAAATCAATCCTCAAGTCAAAGTCTGGCAAGTGGGATGCCCTGAATTTGTACCTCTGATTGAGCAGAATCGCATTTATGATCCTTATACCCAAAAAGTCGCCAGAGAGTATTTACAGCCCCTTATGGAAGCCAATATAGACACTTTAATTTATGGGTGTACCCATTATCCTCACTTAAAAGCAGTCCTATGCGAGATTTTACCCTCTTCGGTGCAGTTTATAGATCCTGCGGATTATGTTGTCAAAGCCGCCCAAAAAGAATTAGAGTTAATGAACTTATCTAATCACGATTCGTTATTACCCACCCGTTTTTGTGTCAGTGGTAACAGGGATGATTTTGCGATCGCATCTAAACAATGGTTAGGTTTCACCCCCCATGTAGAAAAGATTTATTTACCTTCAAGCAACGTGATTGAATTATCAACACCCATGGAAGTTACAGTAACTCATAATCATCTTTATGCCGAAAGTTTAATTGCTTAACAGCTTAATTTTTTTATTTATGAGGATTTTACCTAACACCTGACACCTGACACCTACCCTCATGATAATCTTACAAATCAAATAGAATCGCTATAATACTTTTTTGAGTCTGTAGGGGTTGAACACTATTCAACCCCTAATTAAAGTTCAACAAACTCTACCTAGAGGTAAAAAGATAGTTAAAATTTCGCCTTTATTCGGTTTTTGTTTAATCGTTAATTTACCCCCAATGGCATGAAAAATATTTTTAGTGACATCATTAGTTAATGATAAACTACCCGTTTCTGGTTGAACTAATAACAGTTTTCCTAAACATTTACTGTGACTATAATGGAAATTTGACTCTGATAAAAATTGTAATTTTAGTTGATTTCCCACTGGTAAAACCAATAGTTTAAAATGACATCCACTCGGTAAACTGCGGGTAAATTTTTCCATTAGTCCGCTCAATATTTGACTTAAAATTGCTGGATCACTTACAATTTGCGGTAATTTTTGTGGTAAAATAACATCTAATATAATGCTTCTTCTTTGAGCTTGTTTTTGCCATGAGGGAATGACCTGATTTAAAATGGTTTCTAGGGAAATTGGTACTAATTTTACTGATGGTTTTTGATGGGATTGAGATTCTAATTCTACTGCCTTAAATATTAACTCCATGCGGTTAATTTGTTCTGTACATTCTTGCTCAATGGTTTCTAAATATTTCCCTAAATCTGGGTTTAATCTCGCTTTTTTCTGCAATAATTTAGTAATGGTTTTTATCGTAGTTAATGGAGTTCTGATTTCGTGGGTTAACGCCTGTAATAATTCTAATTCTGGATATGGCGGTAAGGGAGTTTTTTTCAGGGAAATACTTTGTTTTTTTTGGAATGTATTTGTTTGTTGGTTGACAGGATTAAATTCAGCTAATTCCAATTTTTTGATTTGATTTAACAAGTTTTTATTAAAGGTTTCAACTATTCTGTAATTAGGGATTATTCCCAAACAATTATTAATGGATTTTTTTAGGGATAGAATATGATTATAGTTTGATAAATTGCTTAATCTATCCTCCAGTAAAAACCATGCTTTAGTTGTAATTTCCGCATTGAAAGAATAATAAAATTTATCTTTGTCAATAGTAGAAATTTCTTTAACCATTAAAAGGGAAAATTTATCCGTAAAAACTAAGCAAAATTGCTCTTTATTTAAAGTGTCGTTATTGTCTAGGTTAATGTTAATTAAGGATAGATGATTATTTTCAAAAATTTGCTTATTTCCACTAGGCATTAAGGCAGTTTTTATTTGATATGAAGGGGTAAAAACTACCGTTGTTAAGCGAGAAATTAATTCGGGGTTATTAATCACTGGAGTGGGTGATGAAATAATAATTCCCTGTTTTGTCTTGGAATCTTTATCTGTGTTGGTAGTTGTAGCTAAAAGTTTCTCTAAAGAGGCGATCGCACCATTCCACTCATGATGTGCTTTAATAAGACTATGAGAATAATCATCAACATCGGAGTTACAATCACCCCATTGATCTTCGATGATTAAATCAGCTAATTTAGTGGATAAACATTCAGTTACAATCATTCCTCTTTAATTATCAAAATACATCTACAGAAGTTTATCATAACTTTTCTTTGACCGTGATTAAAGTGTTATAACCGAACTAATTTTATCCTAATTACCGTCAAAAACAATTACTATGAACTACGAACTACGAACTAAATATTCCCTACTCCTAACTCCCAAATCCTAACTTAAAGTAAAGTATTTCGACTCTAATAAATATGCTCCTTGAGTGAAACGAATGCTATAATAACTGGCAAAGTTTTGCTTAATAATTATTCCTTCTTCTCCAAGTGCGATCGCACTATTTGCTCTTAACATGGGCATGGGATCAGCAGTTTTCAAATAAGGGGGTAATTCCGTTACTTTTATTTTATCTCCTACCTTAAATTGTTGATTATTATTATTCATTTTCTCTTAAATATATATAAGTTTTTATTTAAAAATACTTTAAATATTTTCTAAGCAAATTATAACAACTAAATAAACTTTTCTGCCATTTTTTGGGCTAATTGATGAATCTCCTCCGCTAAATAAAACAATTCTCTACCAGTATGCAAATATGATTCTTCATAAGTTTGAGTGAAGCGATTTAATTCTTCTAACCCATCATTGAGATGATTTAAACTATAGTAAAGATTAGCCGCAATTCCTGCATATAAACTAGGACTTTTTTGAGAAATTAAAATCTTTTGTGCTCTTTCACAGGCAGTCAGGCAGTTATCTAAATATTCCAAAAAAAAAGACATCAATTCATCATCAAAAATATCGGCTGACAATTCTTCTATTTCCATTTCTAAGGGAATAATGATAGAATCAACTATACTTTGAATAGGAAAATAGACTTCATTTAACCATTGCAATTGAGAAAATTCTGTGTCTTTTTGTTGCTTTCTATTATCTCGATAAAATTGAGTGGCGTTATTACTTTTTGCTTGACGATATTCAACAGAATTAGTAAATTTTTGACGAATTTTTTGATCATAAAGATGACGATTCTCAGGATCGCTTAAGATCTCATAGGCGGCATTTAAGGTTATAATTCTGTCATGATCAGCGCGATCGTGTTGACTGTCAGGATGAAATTGCTTGGCTAAACGGCGATAGGCTTGTTTTATTTCTTGGGCTGAAGCATTAGATTTTACTTCTAGTATTTCATAATAGTTCATAATTAATGTTCACGGTTAACTATAGCTATTGTCAGAATGGGTTGAACAATGTTCAACCCCTACAAACACCATATCATAACTAATTGGATAAGTTTTGAAATAATGCAGTGCTTAAATAACGCTCACCAAAACTAGGTTGAATCATTACTATTAGTTTACCTTCATTCTCTTTTCTTTGAGCTAATTTTATCGCCCCTGCTAACGCCGCACCAGAAGAAATCCCAGATAAAATTCCTTCTTCTCTGGCTAGTCTTTGCCCATAAGCGATCGCATCTTCATCACTCACAGTGATAATCTCGTCAATCAACTCTGTTTTCAAAACTTCGGGAATAAAACCTGCACCAATTCCCTGTATTTTATGCGCCCCCGGTTTGCCTCCTGATAGTACAGAACTATTAGTCGGTTCGATGGCAACGGCACGAAAATCTGGTTTTTTTTGTTTTAACACTTCACTAACTCCTGTAATTGTACCACCAGTACCCACTCCCGCCACAAGAAAATCGATTTTACCATCAGTATCTTCCCAAATTTCCTCGGCAGTGGTTTGACGGTGAATGGCAGGGTTAGCAGGATTCTGGAATTGTTGCAACATATAGGCATTAGGTAAAGTATCAGCGATTTCCTGCGCCTTTTCAATACAACCAGCCATCCCTTCAACTCCGGGGGTTAACTCCAATTTTGCCCCATAAGCGCGTAACATTGCCCGTCTTTCTGCACTCATGGTTTCAGGCATGGTTAAGATGAGTTTATAACCCTTTGCGGCGGCCGCCATCGCCAATGCAATCCCTGTATTACCTGATGTAGGCTCTACTAAAACAGTTTTTCCTGGTTGAATTAAACCCTGTTTTTCGGCTTCATTAATCATATTAACGCCAATTCTGTCTTTAACGGAGGCAGAGGGATTCATTCCTTCTAATTTCACCAGAATTTCCCCTAAACATCCTTCTGACTGAGGAATGCGATTAAGTTTGACGAGGGGGGTGCGTCCAATCAATTCAGTAATATTGTTTGCGACTTTCATGCTTTCTGTTTGCTCTGTGATTAATTAAGTATTTTAACCCAGCTTTAGCACTTTGCTTTGCAATAAACGGTATTGCTAACAAAAGTCTCTTAATAAGCTAACCTATGACAATGTTCTGTTATATAAAACTTATCTACAGTTACTCACTATAGCGTTTACTTTCTGCTTC
>CAYPDC010000160.1:0-7825 GCA_964409355.1 uncultured Cyanobacterium sp. | reverse complement strand
TCGCCTGATACCTGACACCTTTCATCACTTAAGATTTTATGTCGAACTCAGGTATCTACGGTAATGGTATCCCCTCCCTTAAATTATCCTTTCAATATGGATTTTGCGATCGCACTTTGTGGCATTTAGGGAAACATGAAACAAATTAGATAATTAAATTAGAATAGAAATACCTTTATTTTTAACAAGATTTAATAATTTTAAAGATGAGCCTTTAGGTTGTTTTTCTCCATTTTCCCACTGCAAAATTAAACGAGAAGATACATTCAAATATTTAGCAAATACTTCTTGACTTAAATTTTGTTCTTGACGAATAGCTTTAATTTCTTCTGGTTTTAAAGATTGAATTGGACTTAAACATATCTCATCAAATTCTTGCATTTTCGATTCACTCAACAAATTTAAGGAGTATAAGTCAGATGCTGTTTCATGAATAGAGGCTAAAATATCACTTTGATAAACCTTTTTATTTTTCATAATTTTATCTCTTTAAAAATACCTTTTTTTATTGCTATTAATAAATCCTGTTCAGAATATGAAAGCAATTCACTACTTAATTTTTTCAGTGCTTTTAATTCTGTTTCACTAATATTATCTTGGTGATTTTTAGCAAAACCATAAACAAAAAATGCTCTATCTTCTGCTTTAAAAATAATAATAGAACGAAAACCACCAGATTTTCCTTGTCCTTTTCTCGCAATTCTTTGTTTAATTAAACCACTACCTAAATCAGCAGAAATTAAACCTTTATTTGCTCTTTCTATCGCTTCCCATAACTCCTTATCTTCTATTTTTTCCCTTTTAGTAAATCTATCAAAACTTTTATTTTTAAATACTCTCAAAATGATAATTAAAAACTTTATTTTTTGTTTGAACTATAATCATTATAATCAAAAATGCTAATCTTACTAAAAGTGGGGCGATGCACACCCCACCACAAAAATTAAGATTTAATTAGCAAATCTGAAGTTAACGGTTTCAATGTTAATCTCTCATCCTCTACATCTACGGTAATGGTATCCCCTCCCTTAAATTCTCCTTTCAATATGGATTTTGCGATCGCAGTTTCTAAGTATTTTTGTACTGCACGTTTTAAAGGTCTTGCACCATAAACTGGATCGTAACCGATTTCTGCAAGGAAATCTAAACCTGCATCAGAGATTTTCAGGGACAATTTTTGTTCATCTAAACGGCTTTCTAAACGGGCGATTTGCAGTTTAACGATATGACGTAATTCCGATTTATCGAGACTATGAAAGATGATAATTTCATCGATGCGGTTAAGAAATTCAGGGCGGAAATTACCTCGCATCGCCTCCATTACCCGACTACGCATCTCCTCATATTTACTATCATCCCCCGCAATGTCAAGGATAAATTGCGATCCAATATTGGAAGTCATGATAATAATAGTATTAGAAAAGTCCACCGTGCGCCCCTGAGAATCCGTCAATCTGCCATCATCGAGAATCTGCAACATGACATTAAATACGTCAGGATGGGCTTTTTCAATCTCGTCAAATAATACCACTGAATAAGGGCGACGGCGTATGGCTTCGGTAAGTTGTCCACCTTCTTCATAGCCAACATACCCCGGCGGCGCACCCATCAAACGAGATACGGTGTGTTTCTCCATATACTCAGACATATCTATGCGTACGATCGCATCTTCTGTGTCAAAGAGAATACCTGCTAAAGCCTTAGCTAATTCCGTTTTACCTACACCCGTAGGGCCAAGAAAGATAAAACTAGCGGTAGGGCGATTAGGATCGCTTAAACCCGCACGGGAGCGTTGTATAGCCTCAGAAACGGCGATAACTGCCTCATTTTGCCCAATTACTCGCCCATGAAGTTGATTTTCAAGGTTTAAGAGTTTTTCCTTCTCTGATTCCACTAGCTTACTAATGGGAATACCTGTCCATTTTGAGATAATTTCGGCGATGTCTGCTTCCTGCACTTCTTCCCGTAACAGGGATTTACCCGTAGTTTGTTTTTCCGTTAAGGCAGTTTCTTTGTCTTGAATTTCCTGTTGTAAGTGGTTTAATTTGCCATAACGTAACTCGGCGGCTTTATTGTAATCATAATCCCTTTCTGCCTGTTGAATTTGCACGTTAATTTGTTCGATTTCTGCCCTTAAATGGCGAATTTCGTCGATAATATCCTTTTCTGACTGCCATTGAGCGTTAAATGCTGACTGTTGCTCTTTAAAATTAGCTAATTCTTGCTCTAGCTTACCTAATCTTTCCACAGATGCGGGATCATTTTCCCTTTTCAATGATAGTCTTTCCATCTCTAATTGTAAAATTTTGCGATCGACTTCATCTAATTCCTCTGGTTTAGAGGTAATCTCCATCTTTAATTTAGCCGCCGATTCATCCACTAAGTCAATGGCTTTGTCAGGTAAAAAGCGATCGCTAATGTAACGATTTGATAACACCGCCGCCGCCACTAAAGCATTATCAGCAATTTTTACCCCATGATGGACTTCATAACGCTCTTTTAAGCCTCGTAATATGGAAATAGTATCAATCACATTCGGTTCGTCCACATATACCGACTGAAAACGTCTTTCTAAGGCGGCATCTTTTTCGATATACTTGCGGTATTCATCGAGGGTTGTCGCCCCAATACAACGCAATTCTCCCCGTGCTAACATGGGTTTTAACAGGTTTCCTGCATCCATCGCCCCTTGTGTCGCCCCTGCTCCCACAACTGTATGAATTTCATCGATAAACAGGATAATATTACCCTCAGAGTCGGTAACTTCCTTTAACACCGCTTTAAGTCTTTCTTCAAATTCCCCTCGATATTTTGCACCAGCAATCAATGCGCCCATGTCTAAAGCAATAAGGGTGCGATCGAGCAGTGATTCGGGTACATCTCGGTTTATAATACGCTGGGCTAATCCTTCTACAATAGCAGTTTTTCCTACTCCCGGTTCACCGATTAAAACGGGGTTGTTTTTGGTGCGACGGGAAAGAATTTGAATGGTGCGTCTAACTTCATCATCTCTACCGATAACGGGATCTAGTTTACCTTTTCGGGCTAATTCCGTCAAATCTCGCCCATATTTGTTTAAAGATTCGTATTTGCCTTCTGGATTTTGATCTGTCACTTTTTGACTTCCTCTAATTTCTTTTATAATTGTTTTTAGCTTATTTTCGTTGAGATTAAATTCTTGTAATAAACCCTTGCCAAAACGGTCATCTTGACCATACCCTAAGATAATATGTTCAATGGAGATGAAATCATCTTCAAATTCTTTACGGTATTTTTCTGCCCTATCTAAGAGGGTATCTAAACTTTTGCCAAGATAAACGGATTCGCTAACATTTTTTACCTTTGGTTGGCGGTTAATAAATTCGTCAATTTTATCTCTTAAACGGGTGATACTAACATCTGCTTTATTAAAAATACTAACGGCTAATCCTTCTTCTTCTAATAAAGATTTTAACAGGTGTTCTGACTCTATTTGTTGATGTTGATTTTGTTTGGCAATATCAGGGGTTTTGACTATTGCTTCCCATGCCTTTTCGGTAAATTTTTCTGGGTTAGTTGGTTGCATAGTAATGAATAATAAATAATGAATAATTAATTAATATAAATCTCTTAACTGTTAGTTTATTATAATTTTTTTCTAACATTAATTAGATGGTAATTACCGAATAAATAAGTACGGAATTAGGTATTCAAAATAAAATCAGGATAATTCCTTGATTTTAACATTCAAAGTGTTCTCTTTTCTCTATCAAAAGCAGAAAATTAGTCTATAATGACCCAATAGCTATCAATAAGAAAAAGTCATGATTGCGCAACTAGAAAAAACTTATTACTCGGTAGAAGAATATTTTGAGTTAGAAGAAACCGCCGAATATAAAAGCGAATACCACGACGGGGAGATTATTGCCATGACAGGAGGTACAACTAACCATAATAAAATAGCACTAAATTTTTGTACTAATTTTAAGTTTCTGACTAAGGGAAAAAATTACGAAATTTATATCAATGATGTGCGTCTTTCTATACCTGTTGAGAGGCGTTATACTTATCCTGATATTATGATTATTAAAGATCAAACAATTTATGAAGGTGATAAACAAACAAACGTAACAAACCCCCTCATAATTATAGAAATTTTATCCAATTCAACCAAAAATTATGATAAGGGTGAAAAATTTAAAAGTTATCGTTCAATTAAATCTTTTCAAGAATATATATTAATAGATCAGTATAGTTTTTCTGTGGAACAATTTATCAAAGAATCTGAAGGAGAGTGGAGATTTAAGGAGTATTTAGGAGAAAATAAAATATTAAAGTTAGGAAAAATTGATTTTGAAATATCTTTTTCAGATATTTATGAAGGGGTTATTTTTGTTGAAAATATTTAAAATAATCGATAGAAATTGATGGAAGTTATCTACGAAATTTTGTTAAAACTTTCTCGCTTTCAAGTAAGATTAGTGGGGGATCATTATAGCAGTTTATTTATGGCAGTAATAGAGGTTTATATACCAATCAATATTATTGTTATATCTTCTAAAAATAAGATGGAAATTCCTGCTATAATTGCATTTTTAATTTTAATTTCAGCAATATTTTTTGTGCTTTTTTCTATAGTTGTTTCTAGCCCACAATTTTGGATCGCTTTATCGCAAAATCACAGCAAAGATTGGTTCAAAATTATTTTTATACAGATATGGTTTTTTTCCCTATTATTTATCTGGATTATGGCTTTTAAAGGCTCTTTTACAGTAGTTATGATAAATTAATGGACTTAGTATTAAAGGTACATCTTAACTCAGGAAAAGCCCATGTGATTTCTGCTTTTTTAGGTTTTCTGGTGAAAGAACAGTGTAAAATACACAATAAGAGTTAATAACTAAAAAACTCCCAATTCTGAACTCCGAACCCCGAACTCCGAAATGTTTTTACCCTCTTGGTTAGTAATAGGTGCGATCGCACTTTTGATTAGTGTCATCATCAACCGTATTCCTGCGGATGATTTACGGTGGTTTTTCCGACTGAAACGTCCATCATGGCTTACTTTCGAGTTTCTCATCCCTTTCATCTGGATTTTTATTTTTGTTTGCCTCGTCTTATCCGCAAGTTTGATTTGGGATAGCAATATCAGTCTCCTTTCCAAAAGTTTATTCATGTCTGCCTACGCTATCTTACAAATAACAATACTAACTTATACAAGGGTGATGTGCGCGATGCGTAGCTTAATAGTAGGAACTGTGATTGGGGCTTTGGGATTTGTCATAGGTGTGATACTAGCCTTTTTCGTAGTGGGGGTAAACTCCTCAGCCTTAGCCTTATTGATACCTTACCTGTTATGGAGTCCAGTGGGAACTTATGTAACATGGGCAATGATTTCCCTAAATCGGAATGACTTATGATATTTGCTTTATGTCTTAATTTTAACTCCGAACCCGGATGTTGTAGGGGTTGAACAATCTTCAACCCTTACAGTGTTGCAACCCAACACGGTAAAATAAGAAAAAATTAAAGGATAGATAATCATGAATAAATATATTTTAGCGATCGATCAAGGCACAACCAGTTCCAGAGCGCTAATATTTAATCACGATAGTCAAATCGTTTCCTCTGCACAACAGGAATTTCCTCAGTATTACCCTAACTCTGGGGAAGTTGAACACGATCCCATGGAGATATGGCGATCGGTTCTATCAGTGGTAGAAAAAGCCCTTCAACAAGGGAATATCGACAAAAAACAGATCGAAGGTATCGGTATCACTAATCAACGGGAAACCACCGTAATATGGCACAGAGAAACGGGAAAACCCATCTATAACGCCATTGTTTGGCAAGACAGACGCACCTCCAGCAAGATAGACAATCTCAAAGAAAGAGAATTGCAGAAAGAGGTTAAAAATCGCTCAGGATTACTCTTAGATGCCTATTTTTCCGCTAGTAAGATAGAATGGATTTTAGATCATGTAGAGGGTGCAAGAAATCTGGCAAATCAGGGAAAACTAGCCTTCGGCACGATCGACTCTTGGTTAATTTGGCTTATGACAGGGGGTAAGAAACACATCACAGATGTGAGTAATGCTTCTCGAACCCTACTACTCAATGTCAATAAAGTGAAATGGGATGTGGTTTTGTTAGACCTTTTCAACATTCCAGATGTTATATTACCACAATTATGTGATTCTAGCGGTATTGTTGCTTATACTTCCCAAACAATTTTTGGTGCTGAAATACCCATTTCAGGAATAGCAGGGGATCAACAGGCTGCAACCTTTGGACACACAGGCTTTCATCAAGGTATCGCTAAAAATACTTATGGTACAGGATGTTTCTTGATTTCTCCGACGGGGAATAAATTAGTACCATCCGCCAAAAGTCTCTTATCAACTATCTGTTGGCGTTTTAACAACGAGATCACCTACGGTTTAGAAGGCAGTATATTGGCTAGTGGTTCGGCGATTACATGGTTAAGAGATGGTTTAGGCATCATTAACACTGCCGATGAGGTGAATACCCTCGCTAATTCAGTGCCTGACACGGGGGATGTTTATTTTGTTCCTGCTTTAGCCGGTTTGGGTTCGCCCTATTGGGATCAATATGCTCGTGGTACAATTATAGGCATCGATCGAGGTACGACAAAAGCCCATATTGCCAGGGCAACTTTAGAGGGTATTGCTTTTCAAGTTTATGACGTGGTGCGTAGTTTGGAACAGGATTCTGGCATACCATTGGAGTTATTAACCGTTGATGGCGGTGTGGCAAGAAGTGACTTTTTATTACAATTCCAAGCGGATATTCTCGGTATTCCCGTTGAAAGACCGCAAGAAATCGAGTTAACCGCAAAGGGAGTCGCTTATTTAGCAGGTTTAGGAGTGGGTTATTGGGATAATTTACAACAAATTCAGGATATTAAGAGTGATAATACTATTTTTGAGCCCAAAATGTCCGAAAATCAAAGGAAAAAAAGGTGCGATCGCTGGTTAGAAGCCGTTAACCGTGCTAAAGACTGGGCAAGATAAAAATTGTTTAGATAATTTTTTGATCTAAATCCAGTAATCATTGTTACATTTAATTTAGTCAGTTCTATAGTGAAGATAATACTATGAGTACATTAATTGCGATCGCCTACGATGACATATTCAAGGCGGAAGAAGTCAGACTAACCTTAGCCAAATTACAAAGAGAACATTTGATCGAACTAGAAGATGCCGCCGTAGTAGTAAAAAATGCGGATGGGAAAGTGCAACTCAAACAAGCCATTAACTTAACCGCAGCGGGGGCAACCAGTGGCGGTTTCTGGGGACTTTTAATTGGAACTCTCTTTTTAGTGCCTTTGTTTGGTGCTGCGGTAGGGGCAGCCACAGGGGCGATTGGTGGTGCGTTGGGTGACATCGGCGTGGACGATAACTTTATGCGTGAATTGGGTGAAACCTTACAACCCGACACTTCTGCATTGTTTATTTTGATTAAAAAAGTTACCCCTGATAAAGTATTAGACGAGGTAAGTAAATACGGAGGTAAGATTTTACGCACATCTCTAAGTAAAGATGATGAGGAACAATTACAAGAAGTTTTAAATAGTCGTGGAGTTGTACCTTTAAAAGGTGGTGAAATATCTGAGTAATTTGATCGAGCTTTGATTGACAAAATTAGCCAAAGTAGTTGATAATAAAGTTATTCCTCATTTCTCATTTCTGGGTGCTTCCCCGCACCCTCCCCTTGAGACTTATTGAATAATAATAGGAGTTACGCATTGACAAATTAACTTAAATATGGTGTTGAAAATAATCTGCTCATGTTTAGAGTGCCATCGCTCTAGGAAAATGAGCAA
>CAYPDC010000159.1:0-8205 GCA_964409355.1 uncultured Cyanobacterium sp. | reverse complement strand
ATACCTATCTCGTGTTAACTTCAGTAATCTGTTGAAATATGCGGAATGTGGGTTTAAAGAAATATTGAATCTTATCAACTTCCGCATCTTCAAAATAGACTTCTCTCATAATAGACATTCTAAGGGCTAAAGCCCTTACTACAAGCCTTCGGAAAAATAAATTCGGTCGATGTCTAATACACATTTACATACTAAAAACATATACAACTTATAGTAACTTTTTTCTTGATCAACAATCCTCAAACTCGGGTAATATACTATATTAAGTATATCTAGTCAAAAAATTGTCTTGACTTGGGGAGGCAATATTATGTTTCGGGATGTTGAGCAAATTATCAAATTAGGGAATTATCAGGAAGCAAAGGAAAAATTATCCCTACTTAATGTTGAAGAAAAAGATCGTTTATGGTATCGTTATTATTTTGCTTTAATCTTAGAAAAAGAAGGAGATTTAGCTTCCGCAGAAAATAGTTATCGGCAAATAATAAAGGATAGTATTTATCCTGATACTACTTTAATTAAATTAATTCGAGACGGGATTGAGCGAATCGTTACTGTTTATAAGTCTGAGAAAGAATCAAAAAAACAAGAGTTTAAAAGTATAGAAAATAGTCAAGATTTAGCTGTTTTAATTTTAGAACCTGTTAAGCCAGAAGATAAAAAAAATCTCGCCCCTTTATTGGCTAAGTTGATGGGTGTTGATAATTATACTGCTACTTTGCAAATACCAACTCGCAGTTTAAGGCTTTATAAAACTGGTAGTTTAGGAGAGTTAAAATATTATCAATCAGAGTTGTCTCAAGGTGGTATTCCTTGTTTTTGTCATGGCATCAAAAATGTTAACGAGATACAAGTTTGTCAGGTAAAATTTATAAAAAATCAAGATAATTTCTGTCAATTAATGATTGAAAATGATTTGGAAGAAGAAAAATTATTTACTTTAAATTGGGAAAATATTAAAGGTAAAGTGCAGGGTCTAATTCCGATTTTTGAAATGATAAATCACTTAGATGTAAGGAATAAAATTCACAAAAAACAATCTACTTTAGATTATGCTAATTTTTTTGATTTACATTTAGCTAAAGATAATTTAATTTTGCGTTTTAGTGATCATTTTTATGAGTTTGATTCGGGTTTAGTTATCGCTGAAAATAGTAAAACCACTCAGGAAAAATGGAAAAATTTAGTTAACTATCTACAGGAAAAAACTTCTAATATCACTCTATCCTCTCATTTTAATTTGTTTGCAGAGGGTGCGATCGCATTTCCTGAAATGTTAAAACAAATTACTTCCCATATTAATCTCTTTCGTCGAGAAGAATCTTTATGGGATGAGGCATTTCAACTTTATAGTGGTTTAATTTTTTTACAAACTTTATCTCAACAATAAAATTATGAATAAGTTAACTGAAACATTTTTATCTATTTTAAAAATTCTTACATCCTCTGGGGAAATAGTTTCTACTTCTGACAAAACTAATCCCTCTGTGAAAAACAAAATAGTTTCTTTGCTAATTATTTTGGCTAGTTTGGGTATCACTTATTTACCAATATTCCCTGTTAAAACTAGCGTTACTATTGTTAGTGGCTCAGAATTAAAAGAAGTATTAGAGGAAATAGGTGATAAATTTGAAAAAGATCATCCTCACATCGATTTAGACATTAAAATTCAAGGTTCTCAAGATATTATTAATAATGTTATTGAGCAAAAAAATGACTTTATTCCCACTGTTTTAATCCCCGCAAATAGCGAGTTAATTACTGAATTAGAAACCACTTTAAAAGCCCAAGGAAAAACCGATATTTTTTATACTCCCCCAGAGGCGATCTCCCGTACTCTTTTAGTTGCGATCGCATGGCAGGAAAGAGGACAAATTTTATTTCCCAATAATCAATTCAGTTGGGATACATTAGAAACAGCACTAAAAACAAGGAATTGGGAACAATTAGGGGGGGATAAAAACTGGGGAAGTTTTGATTTTGTCACCACAGATCCTACTCGATCTAACAGTGGACAGTTAACCCTAACTTTATGGTCAAAAAATGAATTAAATCAAAATATTTTAACGGTAAATGATCTTAATAATCCAGAAATTATCAATTTATTTAAACTGATCAAAAAATCCGTTTATCAACCTGCTAGATCCACGGATATTTTATTACAAGAATTCATTGCCAGAGGTCCAAATGATGCAGATGTGGCAACGGTATATGAAAGTATTGCCCTTTATCGTTGGTTACAAGCAAAGGAAAGAAGAAATCAAGGTTATCAAATTTATTATCCTAACCCCACTATTGAAACCACCATTACAGGAGCAATTTTAAAGAAAAATGTCAGTAAACAAGAAGGGAAATCCGCAGCAAAATTTATTAGTTATTTAAGAGAAAAAGAGCAACAAATTATTTTAGCAAAATATGGATTTCGTCCCATCATTGATTTAGATTTAGAAAACTTAAAAGATACCCCTTGGAGTGGAAATATTGTTGGGGTGGAAATCGAACCAAATATAAGTATTAAACCAAGTCCTGATAATGATGTTATCAATGAAATCAACAAAATATGGAATCGTAGTAATTAACATTTTTTGAATAACAATTTAATTCATTGAGGAGGAAAGAGTTTGATATAATAGAACACCGCATATATAATAAACTGCCAATAAAACCCCATGCTCAAGAAAAATAACTTTGATTCGACTCAAATCATGTTTCGTAGTGATGCTTTATTATCCGCCGCCCCCAACCGTTACCAAATCACTGTCGGTGTTGCACAACGGGCAAAAGAAAGAAGAAAACAAGACATGGATAACATTGAGGAAGTAATGAAACCTGTCTTAAGGGCAATCATTGAAATGTCGGATGAGTTAACCCAAGAAGACATTATCAGTGAATTAAAGTAGAATTTGAATCCCACGGTTATGGCTCTTTGAGTAGCTATAACTAATTCTGAACAAAATAATATATATGGTTAATTTTGCTTATTACTTTACAAAACTTTACTTAAATTCAGCAAAAATAAACTTAAATTAAAAATAACTGTTTTTTAGATCACAAAAATGCTAACCTATAAAATATAAGGGAAAATCAGGGGAGGAGGAAGCAAAAACCGAAAGGCTTAATTGAAAAAAAGCGTTCTATTTGGATATAATAAAAAACAAAGAATAATCAGAGTAAATTTATTCTATTATTTCTCAGAATTTTGGTGTTCATTTATTTTATACTTTTGTTGAGAAACAATTAAAAACTAGCCAATTTTGAGGAAAACAATAAACGCTTTGGTTAAATCAAATCAAAAGTGAGATTACTGATCGCTCAAGAAATGGAGTATTTATTATGAAATTATTAATTCAAGGAAACAATATTGAAGTTACGGAATCTATTCATGATTATGTTGAGGAGAAGTTAGAAAAAGCAGTTAAACATTTCCAGAATTTAGCGACTAAAGTGGATGTACATTTATCAGTCGCTCGGAATGCTCGTATCAGTAATAAACACAAAGCCGAAGTGACGGTTTATGCCAATGGCACAATCATTCGTGCTCAGGAACACAGCGAGAACCTCTATGCAAGTATCGATTTAGTTTCTGATAAGATCACTCGTCAGTTGCGCAAGTATAAAGAACGTAATCTTGACAAAAAACTCCACGCTACAGAAAAAGTTGCTGATGCGGTGGAAGAAAAACCCGTAGAAACTGATTTGATCGGCGATCGCCAACCTGAATTACCGACAGAAGTAGTAAGAATGAAATATTTTGCCATGACTCCCATGACGATCGATGAGGCTTGGGAGCAGTTACAATTAGTGGATCATGACTTTTATATGTTCCGCAACAAAGAAACAGGAGAAATCAACGTTATTTATCAACGCAATCACGGTGGTTATGGTGTAATTCAACCCCGTAATAATTAGGGTATTTGGGGAGATTACTCCGTAGGGGCTTAATATATTAAGCCCTACATTATTAATTATTAATTGTTAATTATTTATTATTTGTTGATGAAGTTAAAAGCGATTATTTTCGATGTGGATGGTACGATCGCCGAAACGGAAAAAGATGCCCATAGAGTGGCATTTAATTTGGCTTTTGAGAACTCAGGTTTATCATGGCGTTGGGATGTGGATTTGTATGGGGAATTATTGGAAGTTGGAGGGGGAAAAGAAAGAATCAAATATTATATTTCCCATTATTTGCCTTCTTTTCAGACAGATAAATCTTTGGATGAGTTTATTCGTCATTTACATCTACAAAAAAGCGAATATTATCGTCAATTATTGTTAAATCAGTCTATCCCTCTACGATTAGGAATCGAAAGATTAATTCAAGAGGCTTATAGTCAGGGAGTAAAAGTTGCGATCGCATCTACGGCATCAGTAGCTAATGTTAACGCCTTACTAGAGACAAGTTTAGGGTATCCCATGAAAGATTATTTTGAAGTGATTGCTGCGGGAGATATGGTAGAAAAGAAAAAACCCGCCCCTGATATATACTTATTAGCATTAGAAAAACTCTATTTATCCCCTGATGAATGTTTAGTCATTGAAGACACGAATCAAGGTTTAACCGCCGCCGTGAAAGCAGGTTTAAAAACCGTCATTACCGTTAATCAATACACCGAAAAACAAAATTTCGATCGAGCCTGTTTAGTATTAAATCATCTAGGAGAAAAAGATATACCCTTTAAGGTGATTCAAGGCAATAGTTATAGTGAATCATACTTTAACTTATGCCTTGCAGAAAAATTAATTTCTCCATAGCAGTGATAGAAAATGGAGAGAAAGTGCTAAGATACTTTAGAATTTAACACAGTTATTCATTAAAACAGGATTGGTTCATGTTGTCTCTGCTATCACCCATGAAATTAACTCAATGTTTAGGGGTTGTTGTTTCCCTGACAGTCTTTCAACTTCCTACCCATGCCAATACTGCTACACCTTCGGTTTTAATCGCCCAAAATGAAACGGTGACAGAGGAAGTGATAGTAGAAGAAAATACTGTCACCCCTGTTAATCAAACTGAGAGTTTACTTAGTTTAGAAGGAGGGCAAAGATTAATGCAAGAAGCCGCAGAAGCCATTACTCAAGAAAATTATGATTTAGCGGCAACTAAATTGCAACAAGCTAGACGGATTTTTAATCAATTGTCAAATTTTTATCTACAATTAGCCGAAAGTTTTGCTGGTATCGATAATCGTATCACAGAAGATCAACGATCAGGGGCATTAAAAACCGCTAATTTTCGAGATGAAACCACCTATCAGTTAGCTTTAGTACATCGAGCACAAAATAAACCAGAATTAGCCGTGCCTCTTTTAATTCAAATTATTAAATCCCAAAATCCTCGCAGTGAATTAGGAAGAAAATCCTATCAACAATTATATGAAATTGGTTTTGTGCAAGTTCCTCTTGAATCTTCAAGTCAATAAAAGAAAAGGGAATTATCTTGTTGGTGTAAGACTCCCATTAAATAACGAGTTTGAGCGATACACTGAGCGTTAGTCGAAGTGTAGAGTTGTGTTTCGACTACGCTCAATGCACCGCCTGCTACCTCCCATGGACAATTAATTATCTTTTTGCGTAACATCAGTAAATAATTTATCCCGATCAGAAGTAAGAGAGCCATTTAAACTGAAACAGTGGTTTTTGACTTTTGAGAATAAAAAGAAGCGCATTCTATTCCTTGAGTGCATTCATTAGTAAATTTAATTAAATGATGACTAACTAATCCAATATGGATAATCGTTTCAATATCCAATTGTTTTAACGCAGGAATTGCCATATCCCAAAAAACTTGACGATAATCGCTTCTTAAACCCACATACCAAAATAAACGCCCCAGAATTTGTAATCCTCGACTGATATTTTCCCACGAAACCCGTTGAGGGCTATTCGGTACTTCTATACGATTAGCATAAGTATGTTGAATATTATAAGCAAATCTTTGATATAAATTTTTTGGTTCATAAGCAGTAGAGATACAATACATCCACATATTTAATACATCTTCATAAGGCATGAGAAAATCAATGTTAGATTCTCTAGTTTCATCCTCAATTATTCTTCCTTCTGCTTGTAAACGATTCCATAAAGGAGTTTTAGGTAAAGCATAAAGTAAATTAATCGTTAAAACGGGAATGTGAGATGCGTTAATAAACTCAATAATGTTACTAGCTGTTTCTTCCGTGTCAGTATCAAAACCAATAATAATACCAGATACCACTTCTAAACCATAGCTGTTGAGAGTTTTTATCGCATCTAAAATCGGCATACTCAAGTTATGCTGTTTAGAGATAGCTTTTAACGCAGAAGGTTCAGGCGTTTCAATTCCACAAAAAACCGTAGTAAAATAGGCTTCTTTCATCATTGCTAATAATTTAGGGCTTTGAGCAATATTTAGCGTCGCCTCACAAGTAAACTCTACAGGATAGCCATTTTGTTTTTGCCATTCAATCAAATAGGGTAATAATTCCATTAACGCACGACGATTACCGACAAAATTATCATCCACAAAATAAATCGCACCCGGATTCCCAGAAGCGAGAATGGCATCTAATTCAGCTATAATCTGTTGTGGAGTTTTTAAACGGGGAGAATTACCATATAATTCAGGAATATCGCAAAATTCGCAGTTATAAGGGCAACCACTAGAGAATTGTACATTACCCAGAAAATATTGTGTTGTCTTAATCAGATGATATGCAGGAATAGGAAACTGATCCAAAGGAAGTCGATTAATGGTTTGAAAAATAATTTGTTTTTCTGGTCTTTGGCTATGATTATCAATATATTCAATTACTTGATCCGTTGCGTCTCCCAATTCACCTAAGTGAAGAATATCAAAATCAGGATAATATTCAGGACATCCTGAAACCGAAGGACCCCCGAGGATAGTTATTTTATCGAATTTATGCGCTAACTGATTAATTTTTTTGATTTGGGGCTTTTGAATGTGCATTCCACTAACAATCACCGCATCTGCCCATTGATAATCTGCGAGAGTGACAGGTTTAATATTTTCATCGATTAATTTAATTTCCCATGTGGATGGTAAGTAAGCGGCCACTACGAGTATTCCTTGGGGGGGCATAAATCCCTTGACTCCCGGCATTAAGGGATAAGCGTGATGAAACGTGCCAAAAGATTTACTATATTTGGGAAAGACACAGAGAATTTTTTTCTTATTTTGGGCAAGGTACTTGGTGGTTTTGAGAGGATTATTTTGATTATCTATTAATACCATAATTTCACATCCATAATTGCAAAGACGAATTAAATTGTTTTCATGATAACTCTGAACTCCTACTCCAGATAAAACTTGCATTTCCAAAAATGAAGGGTTATGATGGTTGTATAGATAAAAGTTATTATAGGAGTCTTCTTGATTAATGGAGCAAGTAGATAAAATCTTAGAGAAACTCAGAGAGTGGACTGAAAAAATCATTGAGGCTTTGTTTGGTCCACAAAGTGAACCAGAAGGGGAGTTAATACCTATTCCTGTCAAAGATTATCCGAGAAACCGATATTAAATAAACTTTGATTAAAGATAGATTTTGCTTTGTCTCAATATAGTATTTTAGTTTTACATGGCCCTAATCTAAATTTGTTAGGTAAAAGGGAACCTCATATTTATGGGCATCAAACCCTTGATGACATTAATCGAATTTTAAAGTCTGATGGAGAAAAATTGCAAGTGAGTGTTACTTGTTTGCAGTCCAATGATGAAGGTTTTTTGGTTGATGCCATCCATCAGGCTTTAGGTTGTCATCATGGTATTGTTATTAATGCTGGTGCATATACTCATACCAGTGTTGCCATTCGAGATGCTTTAGCAGGAGTTAATATTCCCACGGTGGAAGTCCATTTAAGTAATATTTACCGTAGAGAGGAGTTTCGTCATCATTCTTATATTGCACCAGTTGCGATCGGGCAAATAAGTGGTTTCGGTGCAGAAAGTTATCGTTTAGGTTTACAGGCTTTGGTTAATTATCTTGAATCTAACCGTGCAAAGAATTAAAGTTTCCCTATTTTATTCCTAAAGAATTTTTACTAAAGGGCGATCGCATCTCATCCCATAAAGCTCGATCGCACCTTCTTCTACTCACCAACGGTTATAAAATCATCAAACTTACTTAGTTTGAAAAAAAAGTAGTTTTTGGATTGACACTCCCACCGACAAATCAAAGATTATGTCGGGGGATTCTTACCTCA
>CAYPDC010000158.1:0-8341 GCA_964409355.1 uncultured Cyanobacterium sp. | reverse complement strand
ATTATGCTTTCAAACATTTGATCACACTCAGATTATGAACCTTTAAAGTATAACATATTATTTTGATTTCCCTTTTGCTTAATCAAGGCGATCGATTCTTGGAACTTATTTTTTCTTATGCACATTTAGTGATTTTTGTCAATGCGTAACTCCTAATAATATTCAACCCCTACGAGTTAACGAAAATGAAAACCCATATCTCACTATTAACAGTAACGCTGAGTGAATTGGCGTAAAGCAACGCTTGAACCTTTTTTCCATGCCAACTCAACATAATCGGGTAAAATATTTTTCACATCTATATCAGGAAATAAACGACTTTTATCACTCTCGATATAACCCTCATTTTCCCATAAATAAATAGTTAAATTTCCTTGACGATAAATCCATAATTCAGGAATTTTGAGTAATTCATAAGCCTTAATATCCGTTATGGAGGTAAAATCCACTTCTATGGCTAAATCTGGCGGAGGATCAACGGTTAAATCTATTCTTTCTTTTCCTAAGATCGCTTCTCTATTGTCAATATAGAAACAAGTATCAGGCTCTAAACCCGCTTGAAAAGGCATTTTCAGAGTGATGGGATCAAAACCTTGCCAATCTTTCTGTAAATGATTCAAGAGAATTTTGACTAAATCACCGATAATGTTAACACGATTTCCATGACTAGGTAAAGGTGACATAAGACGAATTTCTTGGCTGAGAGCATTAAAGTATAGCTTAGGAATTACTTTATCCTGACGAATCCTTAACAGTTGTTCATAATCTTCATAAGTTTGATTGGAGAAAATCACTTGATTACCTGCTTCTAACATTAAGGTATTTTCATCTACGGTAATTAACATTATTTGTTTTCCATCCCAAATTATTTTTTAAAGATCCTTTATTTTATAAAATGTTAACAGGGAAAATAAATTAGACTTTTAAATCAAAACCATCAATGACAAGGAATCTCGGTATTTTGTCTCATTAGAAAATCCATTATTATCAAAAACCGTGTTAAGGGGATATTTATTGTTAGAAATCACCTTAATTCAAATTCATTGCCTGTTTTTTCTCCGCTTTTAAATCTCGTTTATTCATCCCCTCCATTTCTGCATCCATCAAAGTTTTTCCCGTTGCCGCTAGGTAAACATCGTCTAAACTAGGACGTGATTGACTGATACTAAAAATAGGTAAATCCACTTCCGAAAGGGTTTTTTCGATCGCAGTTAACCCATTACTTTGGGGTGTGACTATCAGGTTTAAAGAGTTTCCCTGTGCCTGATTGATGATTATTTCTTGGACAAATGATAATGATAATAGTTGATTTTTCGCTTTTTCTACTTCCTCATCTGGGGTAAATTCCCTAATTCTTAAGGTGATGCGATCGCCCCCTAAACGATCTTTTAAACTAGAAGGAGTGCCTTCGGCTATCACTTCTCCTTGATCAATAATAGCGAGGCGATCGGCTAAAGCGTCTATTTCTTCTAAATAATGGCTAGTAATTAAAACACTTGTACCAGATTGCTTTAATTGATGGAGAAAATCCCAAATAATTTTACGACTTTCAAGATCCAAACCCACAGAAGGCTCATCTAAAATTAACACTTTCGGTTGATGTAGTAAACCTGCGGCTAAATCAAAACGTTTTCTAATCCCCCCCGAATAAGTACCACAGAGGCGATCGCAGTATTCCTCTAAACCAAGAAGTTGGATTAACTGATTAATTCTTTCTTTGCCAAAAGATGAGGATAAATGATAGAGAGAAGCCTGTAAACTGAGTAATTCTCTCCCCGTTAATACTTTATCAATAGCAACCTCTTGAGCGACATAACCTATCAACTGTCTCACCTGCTTAGGTTGAGAAATAGCAGATATTCCCCCAATAGTAATTTCTCCCGCATCAGGTTTTGCAAGAGTCGTTAAGCAACGAATAGTAGTGGTTTTTCCTGCGCCATTTGGTCCTAATAAACCAAAGATTTCCCCAGTTTTTACCCGAAAAGAGATATTTTTCAAGGCTTGAACCTTGCCGTATGTTTTTTGCAGTTTTTTAACTATAATTACATCATTCATCAGATCACCATTTTAGACTCACAGATCCTCAAATACAATCTCAGATTCTATCATACCTCAGTTCTGCTCCTAAAAACTTGGACAAACTTCGGAGTTCGGAGTTCGGAGTTAAACTAGATAAATATTGATAAAAAACATGGATAAATTGATTTTTAATCCTAATTTATTAATTTTAATTAATATTTCGAGGATATAATCCAGAATTTTGTTGCATTTTCTCCCCTTCTCCCTTTCTCGTCTTCATCATTTTTTCTTATATCGAACTCAGATCAGTTCGGAATTATATTAAGCTAACAACAAAGAAGTTTTTTTAACAAATTGATCAAAGAAATTATTGGTTTTATTTTGTTCAAAAATGGTTTGTATTTTTTCCTTAATTTTATTGACATTTATACCATCATTAAGCGTTAATTCAGTGGTTTCATAATATTCAATTAAACTCAAAGCACAAAGACGAGTTAAATATGCCGCACTTATTCCTTGAATTAAACCACCTGCCACAAAGGTAATCATATTTGTTTTTAAAATAGCACTGATGGTTTGAGTCGAAATTTCGACAATTCCCAATTTAAGCATAACTTTAGCTAATGCAAGAGATATTTGTTGTGCTTGACTTAGGGATAAAGGATGTTGATAAATCTTACTTAAATCCACAATCATTTGCGCATTAATAGCGGCTGTGGCTAATAAATCTAAACTAGAAACGGGATTGGCAAAAGTTGCAGTAGCGGCAACTATTTGATATTTTTCAATCACTTTTAAACTCTTATTTCTTCTAATCAGATTTAATTCTTTTCTGACTTGTTTTTCTAAGTTAATGGCATTTCTGTAAGCTGTGGATAAAATCAGTTTCTCTTGTTCATTTTCGATTAAAATGCGAAAGGTATTAATTAAATTTTCCTCATTAACATTATTGA
The DNA here is from genome assembly GCA_964409355.1 of uncultured Cyanobacterium sp. Classification (GTDB taxonomy): domain Bacteria; phylum Cyanobacteriota; class Cyanobacteriia; order Cyanobacteriales; family Cyanobacteriaceae; genus PCC-10605. The sequence continues at coordinate 5,369 of CAYPDC010000158.1, read as the reverse complement.
TTTCTTCCCATTCTTGATATTGGTTTTCGTCTTCATATTTTCTAACTTTTATGGTTTGTTTTTTACTTGATATTGATAAAATATATTTTTCATCAATGAGGGAATCAAGTGCTTTTTTGATACTGTTAAAAATTAATTTTTTTTCTTCTTGCAGGGTATAGTTAATATCGTCAAAAACGACTAATAAATTTTGTTGATGATTTTTACATTGAATAATTATATCTTTCTGAGATTGGGTTAAATCTTCGTTAACAATGAGAATTAGTAAATCATAATCTAAAATCAGTTGATTCCAGTTACTAGATAATTCATGATGATTAAAGTTATCAATAAAATCACTAATTAAACTAAACTTTATCGATTTTGAAAAGATTTTTTCTAGGTTTTGATGAAGGTTAAACCCGTCAGTTTTTTGACTGAGATTTAAGAGGACAATGTCTATATTTTCTCTAGGAAATGAATTTTCGATTACTGTTAATTCTTGTTGAAAATGAGTATATTTTGTTTCGGGATTTTCCTCTATCTCTGATATTTTCGCTTCTGAGACAAGAGATTGAATCTGATTTTTAATAATGGTTATTTTTTTTGTTAAATCCTCGATCGCAATTTCCACTAAACTGGGATAACTAGCTTTTTTTTCTTTTTTGCCTAATTTTCTTAAAACCAGTGATAATCCCCCTAAACAAATTAAGCCTAAAATACTTATATTTCCCATTTGATCCCAATAATTAGTCAATTTCTGCCCTAACCATAATAAAAATGACAAGCTGATACCTGCGACTAAAATGGGTTTTTTAATTAAAATATTCATTATTTTTAGCTACTGTTTCAATTAAAATTTAGGAATTTATTTCATGGGGAATTAGGAGGAATCAGTGATTGGGATTAGATCCCCCCTAACCCCCCTTATTAAAGGGGGAAACTAATCTAAAAATCTCACAAATTATAACTGATTGCTATATAATTCCTAACAATATCACTGTTTTGTTTAAAAACTGGTTTCTTCCAGAGGTATTCTTTCAGGGGAAGGAGAGTTTCTCTGAAAATCGCTAGGATATACATATGTTTTCCATATTCTTATTTGTTGTTGGGCTGTGGGATAAGCGGATGTGTTTCTAGGGATCATTTCGGCAATTTCGATCGCCTCTTCTAAGGCAGATAAAGAATAACTTTCGGCTAATCTCCTCGCATTATTTAACAATTGATCTGACCATTTGTCAACTGCTTGACGGGTTTGGCTACCCACAGAAGTGCTAGAGGGTATTCTTCGGGCGATATTTATGGCTTGGAGTAGAGACTGAGGATCACTATTTTGAGCGACTTGATAAGCTCGTTGTAAGTCTTCTTGGGCGTTTATTTCCCAACGCCAGTTACGAATACTGGTTTGAGCCTCTGAATATAATGCTCTCCCCCTTCCTATCCGACTAGCTACATCAATAGCGTTTTGATAGTTATTGTTATTACCAAGTGCGATCGCCTGATTTAGTATGGGGAGATCTTCTTCTCTTTCTATATTACGGCGCCATTGACGAATCAGATCACTCGCTTCACTATACAAGGCTCGATCGGACTTAATTTGATTGGCAGTATCAATAGCATTTTGCCATGATTGAAGATTATTCCCCTCGGCGATTTGTTTCGCTTGAGCAAGGATAGGGCGATCTTCGATGATTTGTATATCTTTTTGCCATTTTGTTATTTCTCGCTTTGATTCTCGATAAAGGGGATTTTCGGAGCTAATTAACTCGGCTCTGGCGATGGCAGCACTTAAGTCATCTATTTGTCCAGTTTTTGCCAATTCTCTTGCACTAGCTAAGTAAACTAAGTCTTCTTTTTGGGCGTTCCAAAACTTTACCAATTCTCGACTCTGGAGATACAATTTGCTATCACTAGAAATTTGCTCCGCTTCAGCAATAGCTAACTCCATAGCAGATACAGTGCCTAAGTTAGCATTTCTGCCGGCACTGGCTAACAGATTCCAGTCTCTTGCCTGATTTTTGAGACGGCTTTTATCAGGTATTTGACTAGCTAAGTCACTTAAACCATTCCAGTCATTATTGTCCAAATATCGCTCTACAATGGCAACTATTTTATCTTCTGCTTCTTGGATTAACTTACTAGCTTCGTTGTAGGAGTAGCTAGTGGCGGGGATGATGGAAGCAATTTCGATGGTTTTAAGGAGATTATCTAATCCTCCTCGTCTGAGGGTGACATAAGCACCATCTAACTGTTTGCTTTCTTCCCTTGCTAAGTTGATGGTTTTGACAATTTCTTGATATTTGGTGGTTTGCCAATATTCGTTATCGATGTTGAGTAAGTTAACTGCTTCTAAAAATGCTTTATTCCACTGGGATTCTCTTAACTGATTTTCGACTTCTTCTTGGATTTTCTCTGCTTTTTGCCAAGTTTCACCCCATGCCGTGATTTTCTCGTCAATCATGGCTTGATTTGCTACATTTTCAGGTATTCTACGGGCAATAGCGATCGCCTCTTCTAATTTTCCCTGATCAAATTCCACCTGTGCTAAAGTTAAAATATCATCTGACCATTCACTAATGTGACGATCGATTTCATTTCTTAAAGGATGATCTGCTGATAACACCTGTAAAAGTGCGATCGCTTCGAGTAAATCATCCACTGTATTTTTCTCAGCTTTTAATTGGGCACAGTAAATACGATTAGTGGCGGAACTAAAAAACAGAGAAATCTTATTGCAACTGGGATTACTAGGCAATCGTAACAAGACAGAAGTAGCAACAAAGCCAATGCCCCCGAATGAGAGTGCTAAAATGAGGCTGAGAAATTGCCAAGATACCTTCCAGTTACTACCTTCAATTTTTGTCGTCATAATCAATCCATTAAGAAATAAGCAATCAGTTGTTAGCTTTTAAAATTTTCTTCGCACATCTTAACACGAAATTGAATTGAGGAACTTAGAATTGAGAATCTTTAATATCGTAAAATAGTATAGTTGTTAATAAATAATTTGATTAATGAGTCATAACCCCCTAGATGAATGTGTCCAACAACTTGGATTAAATCAGATACAACGCCACGTTTTTCTGTGCTGTGATCAGACAAAGCCCAAATGTTGTGCCAAAGAAGATAGTTTAGAATCTTGGGAATATTTGAAGAATAGACTAAAAGAACTAAAACTCGATCGCCCCTCTAGCCATAGAGACTACTGTATTTTTCGCACTAAAGCCAACTGTTTAAGAGTATGTGTAGATGGACCAATTTTATTAGTATATCCCGAAGGAGTTTGGTATCGTCACGCTACTCCCGAAGTGATTGAAAAAATTATACAAGAACACCTAATCGGTAATAGAATAGTAGAAGAATACCTGTTTCATCAGCACTTGTTGCCATATTCAGAACCATTAAAACCTTGTCTTGAAGATACCAACAATCAAGAGAATTGATCACAAAAATCATGAAAGACTCAGAAACCCAAAAAAAATTACTCCTTATCGACGATGATCCCAATCTAATTCTGTTAGTTAAAGACTACCTAGAATTTAAAGGTTACGCAGTAATCACCGCCAATCATGGTGGAGAAGCGATCAAAATCCTTCAAGAAGAAATTCCAGACTTGATTATCTGCGATGTTATGATGCCAGAAATGGATGGTTATAACTTTGTGCAAGAAATCAGGCAAAATCCGAGTTTAGAATGGTTGCCCGTCATTTTCTTGTCGGCGAAAGGACAAAGTAAAGATCGCATCAAAGGCTTAACTCAGGGGGCAGATGTTTATATGGTAAAACCCTTTGAACCTGATGAATTAGTAGCACAGGTGCAGTCAACTTTAAATCAAACTGCTCGTTTAATGGGCATTCACAAAAAAACGGATTCCAGTTTGCTCATACAAGTTCCCAAAAGTGTTGAATTGACTCCCACGGAAACAAAGGTTGTCAATCTCGTTGCCAGAGGTTTGTCTAACAAAGACATATCCCAAGAATTAGGGGTTAGTCAACGCACCGTAGAAAGCCACGTTTCCAATATGTTGAATAAAACAGGCTTACACAACCGCACCGAGTTATCTCGATGGGTGATTCAAAATGAGCTAGTTTAATATGAGTAATGAATAATGAGTAATGAGTTCGTAGTTCTGAGTTCTTTATTATGTTTACCACTTTACCAAAATCTAATTTACCCCAAGACTTATTCGGGGCGATCGCATCTTTGAAACAAGAAATGAATGCGGTAATCCTCGCCCACTACTATCAAGAAGGGGATATTCAAGACATCGCTGACTATATCGGAGACTCCCTCGGATTGTCTCAACAAGCTGCCTCCACTTGTGCTGATGTAATTCTCTTTGCAGGAGTACATTTTATGGCAGAAACCGCAAAAATTCTTAATCCCGATAAGTTAGTCTTATTACCAGACTTAGAGGCAGGTTGCTCCTTAGCTGACAGTTGTCCCCCCGATCGCTTCTCTGAGTTTAAGGCACAACACCCCAATCATATCGTTATATCTTATATTAATTGCACCGCCGAAATCAAGGCATTAAGTGATATTATTTGTACCAGTTCCAATGCTGTCAAAATCGTTAAACAGATACCACCGGAACAACCGATTATCTTTGCGCCCGATCGTAACCTAGGACGTTACGTCATGGAACAAACAGGGAGAGATATGGTATTATGGGACGGCAGTTGTATCGTTCACGAAACCTTTTCCGAGAAAAAAATTGTTCAACTAAAAATCAAACATCCAGAAGCGGAAATTTTAGCCCATCCTGAATGTGAGACTCCCGTTTTACGCCATGCCAACTATATTGGTTCGACAACAGCACTGTTAAAATATGCAATGCAAAGTGCTTCCTCAAAATTTATTATAGCCACTGAACCGGGTATTATCCATCAAATGGAAAAAGATGCCCCGAATAAGACTTTTATTCCAGCACCACCAGAAAACAATTGTAGTTGCAATGAATGCCCTTATATGAGGTTAAATACCCTCGAAAAAGTATATCTAGCCCTGAAAAATCGCACTCCGAGTATTCAAATACCCTCGGCAATTCAGGAAAAAGCGTTAAAACCCATTCAAAGAATGTTGGCTATGTCTTAATTTTTTGTTTATTAGGTAGGGTTTGCTGAATTAGATCCCCCCTACCTAAGCAGCAGAACTGTTTCATTTTCGAGAAAGAAAAAAGAGGGGGAGATTAGGGAGAGAGGGGGATGGGGGGATTTTGGGTTATAACGTTTTAAATAAGGTAATAATGATTAAATTTTATCCAACTATATGTTAAAAACTGAAATTATTAAATCACTTCAAAAAATGACCAATAGTGAAAGATTAGAAGTGATTGAATTGACACTCCCACCGACAAATCAAAGATTATGTCGGGGGATTCTTACCTCACA
>CAYPDC010000157.1:0-8375 GCA_964409355.1 uncultured Cyanobacterium sp. | reverse complement strand
ACTCTCTCAGTGATGGGAGAATCCCCGCACCTTCAGGTCGGGGCGAATGTCAACCCAACAACATTATTTAGTATTTGAAAAATTATGAGTAACAATCCAAGTTTTGAAGAAAAATATCCTAACCTTAGTGATTTTGTTTATTATCAAGGAAAAATAGAAATTGGTTATGATGAGAATACTGGCTCTTTTGTTATGGCTTATGATGAGGGAGGAACAGTTTATGTAGGAGAAAATGGGCGTTGCATCATTGCGGGATGATTTCAATAAGTTTACCAGAAAATATATCTTGTGTCTTCTAGTTTCCGCTCGTGTTATACATTAATACGTCATCCCATGAAGATGCAACGCCCAAATTCTGACTATAAAAACATTATAGCTATTTATTATCCCCCCCCCAACTACTTTTGATTTTTCTTTATTTTGGCATATTCATAAACTAAATCAAAAAAGTCTTTTACAGTAGGTATTTGTAAACGATCTTTAGTGGTAATTAAAACCACTTCTCTGGTTAATTGCAATGGTTGAGGCGAGTTATATTTCAAGGCGATGGGAATAATACTCAGGGTAGAATCATTTTTTGATTCTTGCAGTGCTGAATCAGGCAACAAGGCAATAAAATTACCTTGACGAATTACTCCTCGAAAAGCATCAAGGGTGTTTAATTCCATTGCTACTTCTAAATCATAACCATGTCCTGCAAATACCTCTTGAACGATTCTCTGCATTCCATAACCGTCTTTGAATATTATCTGACTATAGGGGGCTAAGTCAACAATGGTTACAGTGTCTTTTTTCGCTAGGGGATGATTACTCGATACTAATACTTGAATCGGTTCATTATATAAATGTTTACATATCATTTCTGAAGTGGAAGTGAGATATTTATTATTCATGACTACGGCAATATCGACTAAACCGTCTCTTAATACTTTTAAAGCGCGATCGCTCCCTAAAGCGGTAACTCTTAACTGTACCTGAGGGTGACTTTGACAAAAAGATTGGAGAAGTGGGGGGAGAAAATAGGCACAAACGGAGTGAATACCTGCAACGCACAATTCAGGTTGTTCACCTTGTAACAATTGTTCTATTTTTTGTTCAATTTTATCCCATTCTTGACAGATGCGCTTGGCGTGAGGAAGGAGTTTTTCTCCTGAAACAGTTAATTTCGCTTGTGCCTGACGATGAAACAAGACTGTTTTGAGATGAGTTTCTAATCCTTGTACTTGACGACTAATAGTTGATTGAGTTACACCACAAAGTTTTGCTGCTTGTCCAAAACTGCCTGTTTCACTAACGGCTACAAAAGCCCTTATCTGTTCTATTCTCATATATTAATTAACATTTTCTTGAGCCGTAGGGTGGGCATTGCCCACCATTGGATTGATTAGAATTAAATAGCTTCTAGGTTTTTTTCGCCCGTTCTAATACGGATGGTTTCCTCTACGGGAGAGATAAAGATTTTACCGTCACCGATTTCTCCTGTACGGGAGGCTTGTACGACTTTATCAACTACCATATCGACTTGATCATCTTCCACGACAATTTCTAATTTGAGTTTTTGTAAAAACTCAACGGTGTATTCTGAACCACGATAGCGTTCAGTTTGTCCTTTCTGACGACCAAAACCCCGTACCTCAGAAACAGTCATCCCGACGATTCCTGCGTTAACTAAGGCAATTTTAACCTCATCTAGCTTAAAAGGGCGAATAATTGCTTCTATCTTTTTCAAATTAGTATCTCCTTTAGTTTAATTTCTCTATATACCTTATACAATTTCCTGTTATTTTTTAACACTCTTACTTGATGAGTTTTTGTAACAATAGGTACATAAATCATATAACCTTATGGGAGTTTGAGGTTTTTAGAGTAATGAGTGGGGAAATATGGGGAGATGGGGGAAATCCTCATTCACCTGACACCTGATACCTGACACCTTTTTTCTAAATTCTACATTCTAAATTCTTTTGTTGAGTTGAAACTGCAAATTTTTGTTAACATTATTTGGTACATTTTTCAAATTATTTTACAGTGATTTTGCTATGGCGTTAATTGTCCAAAAATACGGTGGTAGTTCTGTTGGTTCAACCGATCGCATCAAGTCTGTCAGTAAGAGAATTTCCAAAACAGTTCAAGAAGGAAATCAAGTGGTGGTGGTGGTTTCAGCAATGGGAAAGACTACTGACGGTTTGGTCAAATTAGCTCAGGAAATCACCGCAAACCCTTGTCGTCGGGAAATGGATATGTTGCTCTCTACAGGGGAACAGGTATCGATCTCTTTGTTAAGTATGGCATTACAAAAAATCGGACAACCGGCTATTTCCCTTACGGGCGCACAGGTGGGTATTACAACAGAAGCAAATTATAGTAAAGCCCGTATTTTAGAAATTAAGACCGATCGCATCAATCGTCATTTACAACAAGGGCAAGTGGTGGTAGTGGCAGGTTTTCAGGGTATTGTCCACGGAGAAGAATTAGAAATTACTACATTAGGTAGGGGAGGATCAGATACTTCGGCGGTGGCGATAGCGGTGGCTTTACAGGCGGCTTGTTGCGAAATTTATACCGATGTACCCGGTATTTTAACCACTGATCCGCGCATTGTACCTTCTGCGAAATTAATGGATGAGATTACGGCGGATGAGATGTTAGAGTTAGCCAGTTTAGGGGCGAAGGTGTTGCATCCGAGGGCGGTGGAAATTGCCCGTAATTTTGGGATGCCTTTGGTGGTAAAATCCAGTTGGACTAATGATCCGGGTACTAAAGTTATTTCTCCTCCGAATTTGGGTAAGTCTTTAGTCGGGTTAGAAATTACTAAGGCCGTGGATGCGGTACAATACGACGCAGATCAAGCTAAAATTGCCCTGTTGCGTGTTCCCGATCATCCTGGGGTTGCCGCCCGTTTATTTGGGGAGATTGCCCGTCACGATGTGGATGTGGATTTGATTATTCAGTCAATCCATGAGGGAAATAGTAACGATATTGCTTTTTCTGTGGTGAAAGGAGTTTTGCCGAAAGCCGAAGCAGTGGCAATGGCCATCGCACCTATTTTGGCAGAGTCAGGTAACACCGATATTTTAGTGGAGAAGAAAATTGCTAAAATTGCGATCTCAGGAGCAGGAATGATAGGCAGGCCAGGGATTGCGGCTCAAATGTTCCAAGCCTTAGCCAAAGCTCAAGTTAATATTCAGATGATTTCTACTTCGGAGGTGAAAGTTAGTTGTATCGTGGCAGAAGAAGAGTGCGATCGAGCCATCGCTGCTTTATGTGAATCCTTTGAAATAGGTAGTTCTAGCGTAACGATAAACAGTCACACGAAACAAGTCAATAACCTTGTACCCGTCAGGGGTGTTGCCTTAGATCAAAATCAAGCACAATTAGCTATATTATTTGTACCAGATGTACCGGGGATGGCGGCGAAAATCTTTACCGTCTTAGCAGATGCCAATATCAGCGTTGACATGATTATTCAATCCCAGAGATGCCGTTTAGTGGATGGTATTCCCATGCGTGATATTGCCTTTACCGTTGCCCAATCCGATGCACAAGAAGCCAAAAAAGCCCTCTATGAAGTGCGATCGGAGATTAAATTCAAGGAGATAGTAGTCGAACCCAATATCGCTAAAGTAAGTATAGTTGGATCGGGCATGATTGGATCACCGGGGGTTGCCGCCCAATTTTTTAAAGCCTTAGCGCAGGAAAACATCAACATTTCCATGATTACCACCTCTGAGATTAAAATTAGCTGTGTGGTGGATCAATCCCAAGCCATTCAAGCCTTAAAAGCGGTGCATGAAGCCTTTGGTTTAGGTGGTGAAACTCTCTTAGAAGTTCCCTCTAAAGAAGGATAAGAAGAATTTGAGTTCGGGATTCGGAGTTAAAATTTGTTTAAATATTTCTTATTTGCACCCATAAAAGTCTAATTAACTCATCAGGGGTAATGTCGGTATTAGAATAATGAGTTATTATGACAAAAGGTATATAATATTAAACAAAAGGTATGAAGCGCAGACCACCATCTTCTTATTCTCGATATTCTGAACCTCCAAGCCGTAAAAGCCCCAAATCTTCTCCTTTTGAAAATATTAATTACACCCTTGCTGCTATTTGTGCCGGTATCTTTATACTAGGTATTGGGGTAGGAATTGCATTAAGTTCTGGGCAAACCACAACCACCAAAAATGTAGCATCGAGAGAAGTAATCGATCGCAGCGCCCCGAATCCCGAAATATGTGTACAATTTGGAGCAAGTGCGATCGTCTCTGATTTAAGGGTATTTATCACCCTCAATCCTTTTAATGTCTATGTGACTCAGCCGAATATGCGCCCCGGATGTGTGTTAAAAAGAAATAACTGGTCTATTTTAGAGCAAAGACGCTTAGTGAGCGATAATGATGTGAGACAGTGCAAAAATCGCATGAATACCTTTGGTTTTACGGGAACATTAGAAAGCTCTCCTAAAATTGACTGTATTTACCAGAATGATAGCGCAGGAAATCTGTTTTTAAATCCAGAAGGAGCAGTTAATCCTCAAGGAGTCCAAGATTTTTAAAATAATTATGCTTATAATGTATCAAAATTGATTTAGATTAACTATGGGAATAAAGTTATGTGTGGAATAGTTGGTTATATTGGAACTCAAAATGCGACCGAAATTTTAGTAAGTGGATTGGAAAAACTCGAATATCGGGGGTATGACTCGGCAGGAATTGCGACTATTGTAGATAACGAAATTCATTCAGTGAGGGCAAAGGGGAAATTATACAATCTTCGTAGTAAACTAGAAAAAGAAACCAATAAGCCTCATATTGGTATTGGGCATACCAGATGGGCAACTCATGGTAAACCAGAAGAACATAACGCCCATCCCCATCAAGACAATAGTGGTAAAATTGCGGTGGTGCAAAATGGCATTGTGGAAAATTACCAAGAATTAAAACAAGAATTGATAGAGAAAGGGTGTCAATTCCTCTCCGAAACCGATACCGAAGTTATCCCTCACCTTATCGCCCAATATTATAACCCCGACAGTAACGATCCTTTAATGGATGCCGTGACGAAAACTGTCACCCGTTTAGATGGTGCGTTTGCCATCGGTGTTTTATGCGCTGACTATCCTGATGAATTAATTGTAGCCCGTCAAAATGCTCCTTTAACCATCGGTTTTGGACAAGGGGAGTTTTTCTGTGCTTCTGATGTCACCGCCTTAGTGCATCATACCAATACGGTTTTAACCTTAGAAAATGGTGAAATTGCCCGTTTAACGCCCTTAGGGGTAGAAATCTATGACTTTACGGGGAAACGCTTACGGAAAACCCCTCGTATCCTTGATTGGAGTCCTGTAACTGTAGAAAAACAAGGGTATCGCCACTTTATGCTCAAAGAAATTCATGAGCAACCTTCCGTAGTGCGTACCTGCTTAGAAGCCTATCTTAACCCTGATTGGCATAGTGAAACTAACCCCGAAGAAAACCCCGTTACCCTCAACCTTAAGCCTGAAATCTATGAAGATTTACAACATATCCAAATAGTAGCCTGTGGCACATCTTGGCACGCTAGTTTGGTGGGTAAATATTTACTGGAACAGATAGCACAAATTCCCACATTTGTCCAGTATGCTTCTGAGTTTCGTTATTCTCCTACTCCAATAATGCGTAATACAGTTACAATCGGGGTTACGCAGTCAGGAGAAACGGCGGATACCATTGCCGCCCTTGAGATGGAGCGTCAAAGACGTTCAGTAATGACAAGTCCCTATCAACCTCGTATTGTCGGTATTACTAATCGCCCTGAGAGTACATTAGGGGGAATGGTTGATCAATTAATCAACACTTATGCAGGTATCGAGATTGGGGTGGCGGCAACGAAAACTTTTGTGGCTCAAGTGATTGCATTTTACATCCTTGCGTTAGATTTAGCAAGTCGAAGGAAAACTGTGACACCGTCACGCATGGAGGAGATATTAAAAGGTTTACTGCAATTACCGACGCAAATTGAGCAGATTATCCACTCAGAAGAGCCAAAAATCCGAGATTTAGCCCATCAATTCCCCGATACCAGAGATTTTATTTTCCTCGGTAGAGGTGTTAATTTTCCCATTGCTTTGGAGGGTGCGTTAAAACTCAAAGAAATTAGTTACATCCATGCGGAAGGCTATCCAGCAGGGGAAATGAAACATGGTCCGATCGCACTTTTAGATGCTCATGTACCCGTAGTTGCGATCGCCATGGGGGGAAGTGTGTATGAAAAGGTGATTTCTAACGCTCAGGAAGCGAAGGCGAGGGATGCGCGTTTAATCGGTGTTTTACCTCAAAACCATCATGAGGATATGTTTCAGGATACTTTACTTGTGCCTGAAGTAGAAGAAGTCTTATCTCCTATCTTGGCGGTAATCCCTTTACAGTTACTAGCTTATTATATTGCATCCATGCGCGGTTTAGATGTCGATCAACCCCGTAATTTAGCGAAATCAGTTACGGTAGAATAATCTTAGGGGCGGTGCGATCGCCCACCTGTAAAAGAACAATATAGTTGGAAACTGAATAATAAACTTGGAAACTAACGTTTTTTATAATAGAGTTTATAGCCATTTTTTGTTGATATGTGCTAGGGATTTTTTGGGGGCGATCGCACTTATACTTCCTCTATTATAGCAACCGCAATTATACAGATAATGATCGTGGTTAATTGCACCATCTTTGACATCACACTCCACGGGATTTGTCCCCAAATTCCAAATATAGCAATCAGGAATGATTTGTGAGATTTTAATGGAAAACGATTCTCCCCTCGCCCTCTGGGAGAGGGGTTGGGGGTGAGGGCAGATAGTATTATGTTCTCATGACTGATTCCTGATTGCTATAGAAGACGTTTTTTTATGCTAATAATAATGATTTTTTCTTGTTCTTGAATGATCTCAAATTCTTGATTTTCTCCTAATAATTCTTTAGGAATTAATAAACCTTGTTCTGTTGCTGTTAGTTTCATGTTGAATTATCTAGATGGATTTTGTACGTTTAATTTTTAGAAAAAATTTACCATTGGATAAGAGAGAATTGCTTTATCTTCTGTCATGATTATTAAATCATGCTCTAAAGATTGACAGAGTAAAAGACGATCAAAGGGATCATTATGTAAGGGTGGTAATTTAGCTAATTGAGTAATCGTATTTTCAACAATAAATAAACTAGAAATAAAATGTCTTTCACGCTGTTGAGGAAGATAAATTTCAGGAGATTCTGGTAATGGTAATTTACCTAATTGATATTTAATCATCGCTTCCCAAACAGAAACTACACTAAGATAAATCTCGTTATCTCGATTACTAATAGCATCATAATATTTGTTTGCAAGTCGTTTATTATTAGTAATAAACCACAGAAAAATATGAGTATCTAAGAGAATTTTCATGGATTGGTAAATAGATTAATAATTTCTTCAGGAAGGGGATCATTAAAATCATCAGGTACAACAAATTCACCCTCACATAAACCAATAGGACGGCGTTCTTTTTGAGGTGGTTTTGTTGGTATGGGTTTAATTTCCGCAATAGGCTGATCTGCTTGAGTAATGATCAAGCTATTTCCTTCTTGAATCAGTTTGATAAATCCTGATAAGTCTTGTTCAATGTCATCTATTTTTAGGGTAATCATGGCATTATTTGGTAATTGCTAAGGGAAAATTAAGAATTAGTGAAGCTGATGATTTTTTCTTGAAAATGGACTAGGTATTAGCTTGTTCTAAATCTAATGTGTGCTAGGGATTTTGGGGGGCGATCGTCTAAAATTGAACTAAGGTGATTTCTGAAAAGGTATGAAAGAATCAATAGACATCTCCAACAATTAAGATTTTTCCTTGGTAGTTCGGGCTTCTAGCCCGATTCTTAGAGATGTCTAATACAAAAAAGTTTAGCTACTCCCATTTAAGAATGTGATGAAAAATTAGATTGGTGAAATATAATTTTAATTAATGAAGTTATTTGATTTGAGGAGCAAGTAACTTTTCAACTATTGTTTACTAAGCCACTTGCTCTACTTTTATTTTTGGATGTATTACATCACAGGAATAAGTCTGAACTCCTTACTATACTCTCAATAAAATCCCTTTTATTAACTCTGATTGAAAAGAGAACTCGACTACAAAGACCACACACAAACTACACGAAAACCGTTGTTGTTGTTGTCGTTGTTGGGGTTGTTGTTGTTACGATTAGCAGAACGACAGTTATTACTATTGTTGTTCCAAGAACCGCCCCGCAGTTTTTTTGCTTACCCCATGGTCATTTTAACACAAGTTAGTAAATATTTCTCCTTAATAAGGAAGGTTTGGGAGCATCCCATTTTTGTAAAAATATACAGCCATATACAAAGTGACAAAAA
>CAYPDC010000156.1:0-8477 GCA_964409355.1 uncultured Cyanobacterium sp. | reverse complement strand
TCATCTCTAAAGACTTACGATGCAAGGGATTGAAAAGTTATACAACTTTATTCCCTCATTACACGATCGCCTTTATTTCTTTTAACAAGGTAATCGGTTTATTAATTTACTAACTTTTTTATTACTCATAATTTTATATTTTTTTTCTGTAATTAAATTTTATGTAAATTTACCAACTTTATTTTTGAGGCGATGAAAATTTATAACGACGGAATAAGACTCTCAAGCTAATTAATTTACCAACTATTTTATTAGTTCACAGTATCGGACTTTCGGCAAGTAATATCTCCCAAACTCAATATTTTCGTTTTTGTCCTCAATGTTTACAGGAGGATGAAGAAAAATACGGGGAATTTTATTGGCATCGCATTCATCAACTATCTTGCGTGTTAGTTTGTCCAACCCATAATATCCCATTGCAAAATAGCACTCTACTTTTTCAACAATTAAATCAACATCATTATCAGGTAGCGAGTCATCATAACTGTATTGCTAATAATTCGATCGAACAATACTCTCCACAAAATCAGACCATACTATTAAACTTAGCCCATGATGTTCAATGGCTGTTAGATAATCCTCAAATTTCCCGTCCACTGGACTGGTATTATCAGCAATATATGAATTTGTTGATGTCGAGAAATATTGCCACTGCCTCTAAAAGAGTTAATCAGAAAAAATTATTTGATGAATTTTTGTTTTGCTATGGACAGGATATTCTTAATTATTTAGATTCTGATACTCGTCTCGACGATCAAAGTAATTGGTTATTCAGTATAGTTAGAAAACATCGTAAATCTTTTCACCCTATTCGTCACATCTTGATGATGAGATTTCTTTGTGGTTCGGTGCGAGAATTTTTTGATGGAACATCCTCAGAATATAAACCCTTTGGCAATGCTCCTTGGATTTGTTTTAATGGTGCTGTGGATCATTACTTTCAACCTGTGGTTGAATATGTTGAGTTAAGTCACTGCTTGGAAAATAAGAAACCTTTGGGAACGTTTACTTGCAGTTGTGGAATGGTTTACAGTCGAACCGTATCGGAATCAGATCAATCCGATGGTTATAAACCGAATCGAATCATCACTTAGGTCGAAAAGTGGTGTCAAAAGTTACAAGATTTGGTAGAGAATAAAAATTTAGGATTAAGGGCAGTTGCTAGAGAATTAAAGGTAAATACAAGAACCATTAATCGGTATGTGGATAAGTTGGGCTTAAATGCTTCATGGCAATCAGAAACTACGAAGTTTTCCCCAGTCAATGAAACTAGAGAGGTTGATGACAAAGAACAAAATAGACGAGATTGGATAGCATTACAAAAACAGTATCCTAACGCAACAAAAACTGAACTGAGAAGTTTATCTCCTGCCTTATACGTTAGATTGTACAGGTGCGATCGCATCTGGTTGAATGATAATTCACCATCTTTACAAAAACCGTCTGTGCCAGTGAATAAAAGAGTGGATTGGGGAAAAAGAGATCAAGATGTAAAAATTCAGGTAGAGAAGACAGTTCAAGAAATTTTGCAACAAGACAAGCCAGAAAGAGTTACCCTGAGAAAAGTGGGTATTATGACGGGATTAAAAGCACTTTTAGAGCATAAATTGGATAAGTTACCTCTAACAAAAACTTATTTACAAGAAACGATCGAGTCAGTGGAAATGTTTCAAGATCGAAGAATAAGATGGGCGATCGAACTCCTAGAGCAACAGGGGGTTTATTAATACTTTTTACATCATCGGGAGTGAGGGTAAGAATTAGAATATCTTCTGCTTGAATTAATTTCCAATCCTCTAAACCATTAAGATCAATAGCTCGAATGGAATCAATAGTAATTGAATCATCTTGAGCAATACGAATCAATTTTTCATCAATCGATCGAGCTCGTTCTTTAGGTGAAACTTCTCCAAGTTTAGCTTCAATGGTAAATAATATCTCTCCATCTAGGGTGACATTTGCAGGTTTAATATTAGATGTTATCTGAGTTTTGGTTGTCGAATCTGGGGATTTTTGTTGTGAAGATTGGGCCAATATCCATTGAGGGGAAGTTTCGGAAAAAGAATCGATATTGAATACTATATTTTGTGCTAACCCTCTAGGAATGGCGATCGTCATAAACAAAACACCAAAAAAAAGAATTAAGACTTTTTTAAAGCTCAATAAAAAATTAGAGATCATAAATTTAGTTAATAGGAGTATTTTTTAAATTATTTTGTTTAAGAAAGGGAAATCAATATATTTTGTTACAGAAAATTTGACAAAATCAACGATTTGTGGGTCAAAAATGATTTAGGTAATATCTCATAAATCGCCAAGAAATAAATTTCATGGCTCATAGCATAAGTCTGCTAAAGCGACTAATTTCAACACATTAAACCATATTTTCCTGTAATTTTAATTTTACAAAAAAAATATTTCTGAAATCGCTTTAGCAGATTTTTACTATTAGCTTCGTCAATTTATTGCGAAGTGAGTTATGTCACAAAATTATACTTTTGCTAAGTATAAAATTAATTGCACATGAGTTCTTAAGAAGGAAAGAGCATTTCTTTAGCTGTCAATTGCTCTTTTCACTCCTTCTAATATGATGTCAATGGCTAAACCTGCTTGGAGTACAGCAAACACCCAGCCAATGATGATGAGGGAAATAATATTAATTTTTTGGATAATCACTTTAGCAAAGGTCATTCCTAACCAATTTAAGACAATGATTAGGAATAGAAGGGCGAAAATACCTATTTGACGGGGTATATTACCTTGTGCTTGACTGGTGGTGATTAAAATAGCAACGACACCATAGGGAGTAATAATGGCAGGAATGGTAAGAGGATTAATTGTTAAAGGGGCAATTTGCTCGTCGCTGGGGGGAGGCGTATCTTTAGGTAAGGGTTTGGGTAGGGTAAATTGACCTAACATCTGAAGAGCGGCTAAAAGAAGTAGTAAACCTCCAGCTATAAATAAAGCTGGTGTTGAAACATCCCATTTTCTTAAAATTATTTTGCCTATAATTGCCACTGCAAAAATAATAATACTAGAAAGAATGGTTGCTTTTTTAGCTAATCGTTGACGAAAACTTGGGGAAGCATTGAAGGTTAGACGATTAAAAATGGGGATCACCTTGAGGGGTCCAAGGGTAAGAAAAAAGATAACAAAAACGTAGGAAAGTTGGCTAATGTCTTGCATGATTTGATTTTAATTAAGGTAAATAAATGAAAGTCGGATAATTTATGGTGAAGATAAAGTTTCTTGGGCTAGTTTCGTTTGCTCTTTTTCCAGTTCCAATTCTGCTTCTAATTCTTTGCTAAGAAAATAGTTTAAAAAAGTACGAATCACGGCAATCAATGCTAGTTTTCCTAAACTTTCTAAAGTTGGGGCTACTGTCGTACCTAAAATGTCGGCTCCGAGTTGAAATTCTAACGCCAAAGCTAACCACATTCCAAATCTTAGGCGAATTTTGTTATAGGATTGCTGGGCATTACGACGACGACTCAGGGTAAAAGCGAGTTGCAGTGTTTTAAAAAAACCGACAATAATACAAATAACTGAAAATCCTTCTAGGACAAACTTGGCGATCGCCACTAAGTGAGTTAGGCTTTCTTCAAAAAAATGTAGAAATTCCATGTTTATACTCCTTTAACTAATATTCCTAAAAATGCAAATACTCCCACCCCAATTAAGGCGATCGCCACCACAAAACTCAGAGATAAACGGGATTTATAGACAAACCTTCCTCGTTCAATATCTTTTAAATCTTGCCGATGGGTAAAGACTGCGGCTAATAAGGCTAACGTTCCAATCACGATAAAACTTAATCCTAAAATGCGAGAAAGGCGAAGTGGATCAACTTTTTGAGAAAAAGCCCCATCAATCGCAGTAACAATACGATCGATACCAAAACCAAAACTAATTAAAGAAAGACTCGTCCGAATCCAAGCCATAAGGGTACGTTCGGCGGCGGCTCGATTCCTTTCCTTCGCCAGTTCATTAGTCATACTATAGTTATCTGGGGAATCATTCATAATCTTTAAAAGAATAGAAGTTAATTTAAGAGTGGGTGGATAGAATCGCTTTTTCTAAATTAGCAACTGTTAAATCTACATCAGTTAAATTGGCATCTGTTAGATTAACTTCAGTTAAATTAGTTTGGGTTAAATTAGCTCCTGTTAAATTAGCCCCTGTTAAATTAGTTTGGGTTAAATTAGCTCCTGTTAAATTGGCATTGATCAAATTAGCTCCTGTTAAATTGGCGTTAGTAAGATCAGCATCACTGAAATCGATTCCTTCGAGATCGCTATAACGAAAGTCAGCTTTTAACAGTGTCGTTTTAGAAAGATTAGCTTGTCTTAATCGGGCATAGGGAATTACTATTTCTTCTAGGTTTGCTCCCTGCAAATTGAGATGATCTAAATAAACCCCCACTTCATTTGTCATTTCAATAGCTTCAATTCGTGCCAAGCTATAAACAATCCCCGCAGATTGATTTGAATTAATAATTTCTAAGGCTTCCAGATTACTTTGTTGTTTCCGTTTTGCACTTTCTAAAATATACATCAAAGCTGCGGTTACAATACTAAAAGATTCCACATTTCCGATACTAATAATGTCCAATAAATCGGCGGATACGCAATCTTCGCTAAAGTGTTGGTTGTGACATATTTCAAAGCGGTGGACAACTCCTAATATGGCTAAAGAAATTCCAGAGGCAATTAATAAACGAAAGCCAAAAGAGCGTCTAAGTAAACGAAAAAAAGGACTTTTTCTTCGCCGTTTTTGTTTTTCAAACCAAGTGTCTCTTTTGATTGTTTGGTTCATAATTAGATGATTTTTAAAATAAAGATAAGAATAAAAGAATTACTATTGAAATAACGAGGATTAGGTATTATTTTTCGAGTTATCAAGGGAAAAGTATTTTCAGATTAAATTGAATTGTATTGGCAGGAGCAATTTCATCGTTGGCAAAATCATGTTCGTATTGAAAACTGAATTGCAGGGGTTGTGTCCCAAGTTTCACCAGTTTACCGATTTTAATCCCCAAGGGAAGACTACTAAAGCGACTGGCTTCCCAATCGTAGGTAATAGACATTTCCGAATTACCAATAGACCATCCATTCCCTAATCCATAGAAAAGGATAGGTTGTAATATGCTTAAGTTTACATTTTGTCGATCGCTGTCTCCTGCAAAACTAAAAAGATTTTGGTTAAATAATCCCCATAGCAACTTACCTTGCATAGCAGTAAAACCGATGGCAGGACCCACAGCCCATTTTTCCGCTCCCCGATTAGCTCCCCCCGTAGGAATTAAGGCAACAGGTCCTACCCCCCATCGTCCCCAAGACTCGTTAAAAACCACAAGATTAAAGATAGTCAGATCGGAAAGTCCTGAATCTAAAACGGGATTGCTGGTGATAATAGGGACTGTAATTCGCAAAATATTGTTAGTATCACCTAATTTAAAAGGAATAACTGGGCGAAAAACCACTGTATTGGCACTACCACTCAATTTGTGAAAATTGGTCGTGTAGGAATCATAAATTTGCAGAGACATGAGGGATGCGGTAGGATCATTCGCTGCTTTATCTAAAGACTGTCCTCCAAGTTCTCCTTCTGGTGGGTTGGGGGATTGAATGGACTGATTTAAGGGTTTTTGTTCAGTTTCAAGGTCATTTCCATTGGGATTAGGAATTTCTGGAGATTCCTCTAATAGAATTTGATCTTTGTCCTTTTCATTTATTAAGACTTCAGTTTCACTATTGATAATCTGAGCATCCTGAGTATTTATTTGGGCAATATGATTCGTTGAATAAGTATTGAAAGATAAGGAGGGATCAATGAAAAAATCCTTCGAGGTTAAGGGTTCAGAAAAGAGAGTTTCTAAGAATGAAGATGAAATCTTCAGTTCATTGGTTTCAAGTGTCAAGTATTCGATTTTTTTGACTTCCTCAGCAAAAGCAAGGCGAGGAGATAAGAGGATTAGAATGGCAAATGCGATCGTACGGATGATAGTGAAATACTGCTGTTGATTAAACAATTTTTTGTTCATGGGAAAATAAGTGAAGGAATAAAATTAGTTGACTGTCACTGCTGTGGGTAGCTTCTAGCTGTGCGATCGTATTTTAGTTAACAATTCTTAACATAAATTAGGGGAGAGAATCAGACAAATTAATTAAATTTTATTTCCGGAAACTAAGACATTGGCTCAGACTCTTGATTTTAGTTCCTCTGCAAGGATTAGTGAATTAGCTAGTGGTAAGAAGAAACTACCTGTAGTATTAAGAATTGGAAAGACGATCGCACTTGATTAACTATGAGCAAAAAGTAGTAAAATTAATTAACAATCATTTCTAAACGATAATTCGCAGTTTCATTATTACGAGCGGCACTACGCATCAGATAAACTCGAATTTTGTAATCACCACTTTTATTGAAAGTGCCTTCAAATTGATTACCAGATGTGGAGCCGACAAAAATGGTTTAATTTAATAATTTGATAGTTTTATTCAAGGCGATCGCCCGGACAAATTTTCGGGGTATAATTGATACACTGGGGTTTTAAAGTTTTCACCAAATTGATAAAATTCTGAGCATTTTTTCCCGTAATATTAAGGGCAGAAATAGTCTCTTGTTTCGGATTGTCCACATAGTGGATAGTGATGGTTTCTTTCCCAGAAGAACCAAATTTTTTTAAGGTATCACGGGCAAATTGGCAAGTCCAAGAATACTCTCCCATATAAACTTTACCTTCTTCAGCCTGATAATTCCATGTAAACTTATAATTAGGTTCTCTATCTCGACAAAAAAGCTCAGAAACTTCCAACATTTTCGCCAGATGCACTTCATAAAGTCTTAAACCATCCTTAACAGGAGTCGTAGTAGTTTTTTCCGACGCTGTAAATGTGGCAGTCCTACCATTGAAGTCTCCTCCTGCTCCTGCTATATTGATATAGGCATTCTCAACGGGAAGAGCAGAAACGGGATTACAAAAAGAAGCAAAAGCCATCGCTGTAACTAATAATTTTTTATTCATAAACTAATAATTTTTTATTCATAAGTTGGTTAAAAAAGGTTTATTCGCCACCATCGGCAAAAATAATAAAATCACTACGAACCCACCCCACAGCCTTCGATTTAACAAATTCTACCTTACACCAATTAAGATCACTACCGGGGGTATCTTTATTTTGGACACATTCAATTACTTTGACTTTATCTCCGGGGAGTCCATATTGAGGGGCATTAGAATTAATTGTCGGTTTTGTGCGTACATTGATGCGTGTATTCGGATTACTAGCTCTGAGAGTGGAAATACCACGGGCTAATGTTGGTGATATGGTGGCGAAAAGTGTCATTATTGCTAAGAAAAAAGGTAAACTTTTTTTGAAAATCATGTTATGTTCCCTATGAAAATGGTTAAATCCATTATAAATTCTCATAATTTAGCTATGGCAATTTATACATAAATATTTATGATTTAATTTACAAAAGTTATGATTTATCAACCAAATAGGTGACTATAATCATGATGATTTTTAACTTTTTTTGATAGAGAAATAAGATGACAAAAAATATAAAAAAATATGTTGCCGAACTAATTGGCACTTTTTGGTTAGTATTAGGCGGTTGCGGAAGTGCCGTTTTAGCCGCTAACTTTGGTGGTGATGGAAATCCTTTTGGTATCGCTTTTGTGGGAGTTTCCCTTGCTTTCGGTTTAACGGTTTTAACGATGGCTTATGCCGTTGGGCATATTTCAGGAGGTCATTTTAATCCTGCTGTATCCTTTGGTTTGTGGGCAGGAAAGAGATTTTCTGGTGGTGAGTTGTTACCCTATATTATCGCTCAGGTAGTAGGTGCTATTTTAGCCAGTTTAATTATCTTAATTATTGCCAGTGGACAACCAGATTTTGCCTTAACTGGTAGTAATCCTTTAGCTACTAATGGTTTTGGTAATCATTCCCCCGGCGGTTATTCTTTAATTGCCGCTTTAGTGACGGAAATAGTCATGACTTTTATGTTTCTACTAATTATTTTAGGCTCAACTGATGGAAGAGCTCCTGCTGGTTTTGCACCTATTGCCATTGGTTTAGGTTTGACTTTAATTCACTTGATTAGTATTCCCGTTACCAATACATCGGTAAACCCCGCCAGAAGCACAGGAGTTGCCTTATTTTCGGGAAATATAGAGATTATTGCCCAATTATGGTTATTTTGGTTTGCACCCATTGTAGGAGCAATTTTAGCTGGTTTTCTTTACGATAAATTCTTTGCTGAAAGTACTGTTAATTTTCATGAAGAAGAATAGACACAATTGCTAAAATCAACTATAATTATGCAAACAAAAAAAACTACTTAGTCATACAAAATAAGGTAATCCTATGAAAAAATTATTTCCTATTACTGTTTTATTAACCGCTAGTATTGTCGGTATTGCCGATATTGCTCAAGCTAAGGGAATGCCAAGATTTAATGCTACTTGTCCA
>CAYPDC010000155.1:0-8918 GCA_964409355.1 uncultured Cyanobacterium sp. | reverse complement strand
CGCCCCTAACGCCCTAAAGGGCGGGGCTTTAGACCCACAGATTTTTGGTAAAAATCATAATTTTGACCAATCTTACCAGAAGTTTATATAGGCATTAATTTATTTAATGACAAAGGGTTTTTCTTGCCAATCAACACACCAATTTTTTTCGTTTAAATATTTAAGTAAAATCATCGTTAGTTCTATATTGCGACAAAACCAGTACTGGTGTTCTTGATTTTTGTCAATAAAGGTAATTTGATATTGATAGGCGTGGGATAAGGTTTTTAATAATCCGGGGTATTGTCTCAATTCTCGTTTAATTTCTGATTGAGAATAGGTGATAACTGAGTTTTTCTGAAAATGATAGGGAATATTTAAACGTCTAGGAGAATTAATGGAGGGGGATGTTTTTTGGGTATCCTTGGGAGAAATAATTATTTTTTTATCGGGTTTTCTGGGTAGAAACGGAAACATTAAAGGCTTTCTTACTGCTCGTCGTGTAAATTATTGGTTAGGAAAAAGTGTCAGGTGGCAGGTGGCAGGTGTCAGGTTAAATAATAAATATTAATTTATAACAATTAATTTTTTGTTATCGTTAATCTCTTGATTTACATAGCTTATAGCAATTATTTTTTATTAATTTATCATAGCTACTGTAGAAGGGCCACATTAAAAATTATGAATGTGAGAAAAACTAACCTAAAACCTAAAACCTAAAACCTTTTTGCGTTAAAGATTAAGCGGCAAAAGATTTTCCGCAACCACAAGTTTGAGTAGCATTGGGATTGGTAAATTGGAAACCTCCGCCAATCATGGCATCACTATAATCTAACATTAAGCCATATAAGTATAATAAACTCTTGCGATCGCACACTATTTGAAAACCCTCGTAATCAAAAACGTCATCGTGTTCGGTGATATTATTTGTATTCTCAAAATCCATCATATAAGACATTCCTGAACATCCCCCCTGTCTAACACCAACTCTCAAACAGAGATTTTGATTGCCTTGTTGTTGTTTTAACATTAATAGGTGTTGTAAGGCTTTTGCGGAAATCTGGATACCTTTGTCTAAACCATTAACTACTTGTGCCATTATTATTTCAGGATAAAAAGTTTACTCTTCTATTCTATACCTAGCCATTAGTAATTATATTTTTATCTCTGTTATATTTGATTGATGGTGGCACAATCTCAATTAATATTTTTCTTAAATATGTGGCAATATAAAACACCCGGTATCCTCGATGAATTGTTTGATCGCCTTCCCGGTATTCCCATGACGAAAAGGGAGGTAAGATTACTGATTTTATCGGCACTGAGACTAAAAAAAGACTCTGTTATCTGGGATATTGGGGCGGGTACTGGTACAATCTCCATAGAAATTGCTTTATTATGTCCAGAAACAAAAGTAATTGCCATCGAGCGCGATCCGGAAGTAGTGGGTTTAATAGGGCAAAATTGTCAACGTTTTGGGGTGGAAAATGTGGAAATCATCGAGGGAAACGCCCCCGACTGTTTTGAAATGTTAACATTAAAGCCCGATCGCATCTGCATTGGCGGCGGTAAATCCATCAAAAATATTTTAACCTCAAGTTGGGAATATTTACCCGAAGAAGGAAGACTGGTGGCCACCGCCAGTAATTTAGAAAGCCTCTATCAAATTTCTGAAGGTTTAGCAGAATTAAGAGCCTGTAACATTGAAGTTGTCCAATCTTCTATTAACCGACTAGAAAAAAGGGGACTAAGTCAAATTTTTGCGGCGATCGCACCTATTTTTATTCTCAGTGGCGAGAAAATTAGTTAAGACTCATGGTAATAGTCTTAGTATCTCTCATCAATGATAATCCACTCATAACCGTTGATAATCCCTTGAAAATAGTCAGCCATCGTTTCAACGGGGTAAGGAGTATTACCATTTTCCCCAAACCAACGTTCATAAATGTCGATCGAGCTTGGGGTATCAGTAGTCACACCCTGCATAAATCTGACAATAGCCTTATTGACTAAACCACGCCATTGAGACTGATTTTCGGGAATAGTACAAGCATAGGATTCAATCATATAGGGAAACTCAGGCACAATTTCAAAATTTTGACTATTACTACTTTGTCTTTTCAAAGCCTGTAACAAAATACCATCCCCAGCAAATCCATCCAATTCACCTTTTTGCACCATCATCCAACCATCTTCCTCACTTTTGACAGGGATTAAAGTCGCCGAAGGAGCAAACATTTTCATCGCCTTCTCATTAGTGGTATTAGGAATTACACCAATTTTTGCCTCTGTGAGATTATCGCTATTAGCAAAACCACTACCCCGATTAACAATCATTTGTGTACCACTAGCAAAATAACTAACGGCAAAATCGACTATTTCTTCCCTTGCCCATGTCACTGTAGTTGAACCACACTCAATATCGATCGAACCATCTTGGATTTGTTGAAAACGATTACTCGGATTAACAGTGACAAACTCTAATTTAATCGGTTTATTGAATTGTTTTTGTGCCTCAGCTCGAATTAACTCTAATATATCAATAGAATAACCCACCGGCTTACCCTGATTATCTGTAAAGGCAAAAGGGGCAGTATCTTCTCGATAACCTGCTCGAATCACTCCAGTTTCTTTAATTCTGTCTAAAACAGTACCTGCAAAAACAGGATTTACCAACATACTTAGACAACTAAAAGTCACACCAATATTTAATAATTTTTTCCACATAAACCAGTTTTTAGTAATAAAATTTAATATGTTGGACTATTATTTTTAATAAAATAACATAATATAGCAATTTTATCCTGAAAAGTAGCGAATATATAGGAATTAAGCCCATTTACATTTAACTCATGTGGCGAAGGGAAGAAAAAGTTAAGAGACAGTTTTTTTATGAGTAGTTATCCAAACCCGAATATAGTTTATCCTTTAGAAAATTATTATCATCTTTGTTTTTTTAAAAATATTATCAGTAATCCGAATATAATTGTTGGAGATTTTACTTATTATGATGATTTGGAAAACCCCCTAAATTTTGAAAAAAATGTGCTTTATCATTTTGATTTTATCGGTGATAAATTAATTATTGGCAAATTCTGTGCTATCGCCAGTGATGTCAAATTTATTATGAATGGTGCAAATCATCCTCTCAACAATTTTACCACCTATCCTTTTGCTATTTTTTGTCATGGTTGGGAAGATAAAATGTCTGTGGAAGGTACATCAAAAGGGGATACTGTGATCGGTAATGATGTTTGGTTGGGTTATAATGCCACCATTATGCCGGGGGTTAAAATTGGAGATGGTGCGATCGTTGCTACCAATTCCCTTGTCACAAAAGACGTTTTACCTTATACCATTGTCGGTGGAAATCCTGCCCAAATCATTAGAAAACGTTTTGATGATGAGATAATTGCTTTATTATTAGAGTTAAAATGGTGGAACTGGTCGTTAGAGAAAATTACCGATTCTATTCAAATCCTATCCGGTAATAATCTCTTAGAATTAAGAAAAATGGCTGACTCCCAACTCAGGTAAACTAAGGCTCTAAATTATTTTCAGGTCGAAGTTAAGGTAATATAAGGGTTATGGTTTATTTTTTCCAGATTTTAGCGAGAAAGTGTAAAGTATTATGAGTAAATCTTTCGATTATGATTTAATTATTATAGGTGCGGGTGTTGGTGGTCATGGTGCTGCTTTACACGCTGTGAAATGTGGTTTGAAAACTGCTATTGTGGAAGCAGGAGATATGGGTGGCACTTGTGTTAATCGTGGCTGTATCCCTTCTAAAGCCCTTTTGGCGGCCTCTGGTAAAGTGAGAGAATTAAGAGAAACAGCCCATTTAGAATCTATGGGTGTAACGGTGGGCGCTGTCAGTTTCGATCGAGGTGCGATCGCATCTCATGCTAATGATTTAGTCAGTAAAATTCAATCAGATTTAACCAATAGTTTAACTCGTTTAAAAGTCGATATTGTCAAAGGTTGGGGTAAAGTAGCCGAACCTCAAAAAGTCATTGTCATCGGCAATGATGGTTCAGAGAAAGTAGTCACAGCGAAAGATATTATGTTGTGTCCTGGTTCAGTGCCTTTTGTGCCTAGGGGGGTAGAAGTGGACGGCAAAACCGTTTATACTAGCGATCAGGCGGTGAAATTAGAGTCTTTACCCCAGTGGATTGCCATTATCGGTAGTGGTTACATTGGTTTAGAATTTGCTGATGTTTATACTGCTTTAGGTTCAGAAATTACCATGATTGAGGCAATGGATCAATTAATGCCTACCTTTGATCCTGATATTGCTAAAATTGCAGAAAAGGTTTTACTCAAAAATCGTGACATCGAGACCTATACAGGAGTATTCGCCACTAAAATTACCCCCGGCAATCCTGTCAAAATCGAGTTAACAGACGCAAAAACCAAGGAAATCGTGGACGTATTAGAGGTGGATGCTTGTTTAGTGGCTACAGGACGCATTCCAGCCACTAAAAATCTCGGCTTAGAAAATCTTGGTATCGAAACGGAAAGAGGATTTATCCCCGTCAACGATAAAATGCAGGTTTTGAAAGATGGTGAGGTAGTACCCCATTTATGGGCTGTGGGTGACGCTAATGGTAAAATGATGTTAGCCCATGCGGCATCAGGACAAGGTATCATTGCAGTAGAGAATATGTGTGGTAATGATAAAACCATCGATTATCGTAGTATCCCCGCCGCCGCTTTTACCCATCCTGAAATCAGTTATGTGGGCTTAAACGAGCCTCAAGCCAAAGAATTAGGTAAAAACGAAGATTTTGAGGTAGCAACCGCTAAAACCTACTTTAAGGGCAATTCTAAAGCCTTAGCAGAAAAAGAAACAGACGGTATCGCCAAGATTATTTTCCGCAAAGATACGGGCGAGTTACTCGGAGTCCATATTATCGGTATTCATGCCTCGGATTTAATTCAAGAAGCAGCAAATGCGATCGCATCTCGCCAAACAGTTCATGAATTAGCCTTTAATGTCCATGCTCATCCTACCTTATCGGAGGTATTAGACGAGGCTTATAAACGGGCAAGTTAGGAGTTCGGAGTTCGGAGTTCGGCATCTCGACTACGCTCGATAACCGTTCGGGGTTCGGAGAAGTAACTATTAATTATTCACTATTCACTATCAACTATTCACATGAATTACTTAATTGCTGTATTATCCGATCGCATCCAAGCAGAAGAAGCCTATACTGCCCTTGAAAAAGCGGGTATTCCCACAAAACAAATATCGATTCTCGGTAAAGGTTACAAAAGTGCGGATGAATTTGGCTTTATTAAACCTGAAGATGAGGGGCGTAAAAATGCCATCAGAATGGCTTATTGGCTAGTGCCTTTCGGTTTCTTCGGTGGTTATACTTTTGATGCCATTACCACTATTGATACCTTTGGTTGGGCAGGTGAGCCTTTTAATCATATCATAGGTGGTTTTTTAGGCGCGATCGGAGGTGCTATGGGTAGTTTTTTTGTGGGAGGTAGCATCGGTTTAGCGGAAGGTAGTGGCGATGCTTTACCCTACCGTAATCGTCTGAATCAAGGTAAATATTTGATCATAGTCGAAGGTGAGCAAAGTATAAAAAATCAAGCCACAAAGATTTTAACTGTGCTTAATCCTGAAAACTTACAAGGCTATCAAGGGTGACTATTATCAACTATAAACCATTCACTCTAAACTATTCACTATTTTGATTAAGTTAACCGCACAGGCTTTTAATTCGGGTTGTTTGGAAATTGGACAAGCGTGAGAATGAGTGAGGCTATTGGCTTCCGCATTTTCTGCCCACAAAAAACCCCAGTGCATCGGCACAAATACCGTAGAAGGTGCGATCGCCCTTGTTATTTTCACTTTGAATATCGCTTTTCCTCTCTCGGAGACGACTTTCACTAAATCATTATCTTCTAATTCATACTTACTAGCATCTTTAGGGTGAATTTCGAGGAAAGGTTCAGGGTGCATTTTAACTATTTTATCAATTCTACCAGTGCGGGTCATGGTATGCCAATGACCATAAAGTCTGCCTACGGTTAAAACTAAAGGATAATCAGGGTTAGGAGGTTCGGCTAAACCTCGACTGTGAAGGGCGATAAATTTTGCTTTACCGTCTTCGGTGTGAAATTTTAAATCGGTGTAAAGTCTTCTACCGTAACGGTTTTGCGGATCGCTTCCCACTGGAAAAGGCCACTGTATGGGTCCATATTCAGCTAACAATTCATGACTTAAACCCGACATATCACAGGGGCGATCGCGCGTTGTAGCCACAAACTCTTGATATACTTGGGCGGAGTTAGTAAAGTTGAAATACTGTTCAAAACCCAATCTTCTTCCGACTTCGGCAAAAATCTCCCAATCCGCTTTTGCTTCGGTATTAGGCTCACTAAATGCGGTGCAATAGGTGACAACCCGTTCTGAATTAGTCATAGTACCGGATTTTTCTCCCCATTGTTTGCCGGGTAAGACTAAATGGGCATAATAGGCGGTTTCTGTGGGATAATAAGCATCTTGATAGACGGTGAAAGGAGATTTTAAGAGGGCTTGTTTTGTCCTTTCTAAATCTGGCATACTTACCACAGGATTGGTGGCGGCAATCCACAAAAAACCCACATCCCCTGTTTCTAAACCCGTAATCATTTCCCACGCAGTTTTACCTACTTGAGGAGAAATTGAGCCAGATGGTAATTGCCATAATTGCTCTAATTCCTGTCGATGATGACTATTAGTCACACTGCGATAACCGGGGAGAATGTGGGCTAATCCCCCTGCCTCTCTACCTCCCATGGCGTTAGGTTGCCCTGTGAGAGAAAAAGGTCCAGATCCTGCTTTGCCGATCGCACCAGTCATCAAATGCAGATTAATCAAAGTTCTTACTTTTGCCGTACCCTCGGAAGACTGATTTAATCCCATTGACCATAAAGATAACACTTTTTCTGACTCTGCCCAATAACGGGCGGCGGTTTCTAAGTCATTCACATCAATACCGCATTTTTGTGCCACTATTTCAGGGGGATAATGACGGATTATCTCTTGATATTCCTCAAAGCCTTGGGTATGGTTTTCGATAAAATCAGGGGCGATGGCATCCCATTTTAATAATAAATAAGCAATCCCGTTAAATAGATCAATATCCGTACCCGGTTGAATCGCTAAATGAAGATCCGCTACTTCTGCGGTAGCTGTGCGACGAGGATCAACCACAATCATTTTAACATGGTCATTTTTCTTGTGATATGCCCTTAAACGGTTAAAAACGATGGGATGACATTCAGCAGTATTTGTGCCGACTAAAAATGCACAATCCGTTAATTCTAAATCCTCATAAGTACAAGGAGGCCCATCTGCACCAAAACTCCCTATATAACCCGATACAGCCGAAGACATACACAGACGAGAATTAGCGTCAAAATTATTTGTGCCTAAACACCCCTTGAACAATTTTTGAGCAGTATAATAGTCTTCTGTTTGAAATTGACCTGAGCCGTACACACAAATACCGTCAACGCCAATGGTTTTCTGCACTGACTGGATTTGATTAACGATGAGGTTAAAGGCTTCTTCCCAATCAATGCGTCGAAATTCTTGATCTAATTTTTCTCTATACAAGGGATATTCAAGGCGACTTGTATTCATCGCCTCTGCTACCGTTGCCCCTTTGACACACACTTTGCCTAAACTAGAAGGATGGGTGCGATCGCCCATTACTTTCCATTCCTGCTTTTTTTCAGAATCCTTATTGATCGCTTTTTTTTCGGAGGTAGAGGGTTGAACTTCTAAACCACAACCAACTCCACAATAAGGGCAAACAGTGGTAATTTTTTCACTCATCGTTTAGCATTAATCCAATAAAACCTCTTAATTTATCTACTAATCCTTTCAGCAGATTATGTAAAGAAATGTCTCTTTTAATACTGAATGTTAAGAGTCTTTCTATTTTTGCATTTTATTTATCGATATTTTGAATTAAACCACTAACACCACTATTTAATCGTCATGGAGATTATTCGTATTCCCGTTTTGAGTGATAATTATGTATTCTTAATTCATGATCCTGATACTCATGACATAGCCGTAGTTGATCCTGCTGTATCTGAACCGATTTTAGCAGAAATAGAGCGATTAGGCGGCACTCTCAAAGCTATATTTAACACTCACCATCATTTAGATCATGTAGGCGGAAATAAAGAACTTTTACAACGTTTTCCTGATGCGATCGTCTATGGAGGAAAGTGCGATCGAGGTAGGATTCCCCGTCAAGATGTCTTTCTCGAAGATGGAGATAAAGTAAAATTTGCACACAGAGAAGCAGAGGTTTATTTTGTGCCGGGGCATACAAAAGCACATATTGCTTATTATTTCCCCCCTGTAGATGAGTCGGATTGTGGAGAATTATTCTGCGGAGATACGCTGTTTGCGGGGGGTTGTGGGCGATTATTTGAAGGCACTCCTGCTAACATGGTAGTATCTTTAGACAAATTCCGTCGTTTACCCGATAATACGAGGGTTTGGTGTGCCCATGAATATACTTTAAGTAATTTAAAATTTGCCCTCACCGTTGACGGAGATAATCCAGATTTACAGCAACGTTATCAAGTTGTCACCGAAGCAAGACAGAAAGATATTCCTACCGTGCCTTCTACCATTGGTGTGGAAAAAAGAACAAATCCTTTCATGCGTTGGGATAATGAGAATATAATGACAGCTATGGGATACCATGAGCCAGAAAGAGTGTTTGCTCGTTTACGGGGTATGAAGGATAATTTTTAGTCAATATCCGTTAAGTTTAACACTTCAACAAGCTCAGGGCATCGCTTAAGGTAGTTTCCAAGAAAGAATCTACCCATTTTCTTGATAATTCCCCCTTAGTGTTAAGGCAGGGCTGTTTCAAAGTAAAAAATTAAGTTAGCTGAGATTAAGTGAGGGTAAA
>CAYPDC010000154.1:0-9083 GCA_964409355.1 uncultured Cyanobacterium sp. | reverse complement strand
CAACGCATCGGTGTCATTGTCTCAGGGTTAGATGGACAAGATGGTTCAGAATTGCGTATCCGATTCGATCGAGATGAGGCAACCCTCACCGCCGTAGAAACGTTGATGGAAAATATTACTTTCCAAAATACCTCTGATGATCCTTCCCCTGTCGATCGCAGGATTCGTTTTCTCGTCATCGATGGAGATGGACAAGCTAACGGTGGGTCCGATCGTACTGCCCTCACCAGAACCATAACAGTAATCCCCGTCAATGATGAGCCTATCCTTACTGCTAATCCGTTAAATCCTGACTATATCGAAAATAATTCCCCCGTTCAGGTTTTTAGTGGCAGTATGGCGAGTACGATCGAAAATGGTCAAACCTTGACAGACTTTCAATTAACTATCACCAATATTACAGATACTAATGAAATATTAACCATTGACGGCACGGCTATTACCTTAAATAATGGTTCGGGTACAACCACTAATGGCTTAACTTATTCTGTTAGTGTGGACGGCTCAAATACCGCTACCCTTACCTTTAGCGGAGGGAACTTAGACGAAACCCAATTCCAAACATTAGTAGATAACATTAGCTATGAAAATACCAGTGATATTCCTAATGACAGCAATACAAGGGTTGTAACAATCACCTCTTTAACGGATAACGGCAATAATGGTACTACTTATACCGATGAAAATGGTAACACATACACCGATGATAATATCAATGATACCCTTGCTATCACTTCAACAATTACGATCATTCCCACCAACGATCCTCCCGTAGGCACAGATACAACAGTCAATGTCAATGAAGATACTGATTATGTCTTTCAAGCAACGGACTTCCCCTTCACTGATATTGAAGGTGATGACTTATCCGCCATCATCATTGAGAGCCTTCCTAGTAATGGCACACTTTTATACAATGGAAATCTCATTGATCCTGACAATAATCTTAACGATATTATTCTTATTGCAGACATTAACAACTTAATATTCCGTCCATCTGCTGATGATAACCGCATTGGTTCATCCTACACCGATTTCCAATTCCGAGTCCAAGATGATGGTGGAATAGCTAATGGAGGTAATGATACTGCCATTAATACTAATATCCTAACCATCAATCTCAATCCTGTTAATGATGCCCCCACTGGTAAAGATGTAATTTTATCTGACCCCAAATATACAGGTTATGGGACTCCTCCCTACTACACCGTCAGCAACCTCTTTAACACTGATAATGGTAACTTCGATGACAGTATCGATCAAGTAACTAATGGAAGTAGTGCTAATGGCTTGTTAGGTATAGCAGTAGTAGGTAACAACGCAGATTCTGTAACAGAAGGAGAATGGCAATATCTCGCAGGACGTCGTTGGACATCAATTCCCACTGATGTTGCTGATGACAGTGCCTTGCTTCTTTTACCCAGCACCCGTATTCGTTTCTCACCTACATCAGGCTCTACTGCTACTCCTGATCAATATCCCTTAGAAGTGCGATTGGTAGATAATAACAATAGTGTAGATACTGCTTTTGGTACTTTTTCCAATTTCTCCCGTGTTGACTTATCTACCAGAAGTACAGGTTTAAATGGTACAAACCCCACTAATACCAGTGCAATAAGTAATAAAGTTGACATTTACACAGATGGAACTGTTAACACTCCTCCTGTCATCAACGAACTGGACGGAAAATTATTCAATACTGTCTCCAGTGCCAGTGGTTCAGTAACGAAGAAAGTAATTAACCAAGAAGTTAACCCCTCTGGTTCACCCCAAGCCACCCTTGTGGATAACGAATTTTTACAACAAAATGGTACACTGATTGTTGGCTTAGCAGAGGCGTGGTTTTATTTCGGTGGAGATACCACAGGAGAAGATATTAGTATTGATTCTTCCATTCTCTCAGGAAATAATATTGTTATTGATGGACAAACTGTTGGAACTTTTACAGGAGGCACTAATGGTAATCGTTTAGAAATAACCTTTAATCAACAATTAACCGAACCCCAAGCGAATACTCTCATTCAAAACATCACCTATAATGTCAATGAACATCAGGGATTGCGCAAACTTTCCTTCATTGCTAATGACTCTGAACTCAACTCCAATCTAGCGGAAGTTTATATTCGAGTGTCTAATAATTCTTGGACTCCATATAGCACAATGATTGGTGATCTTTCTGGACAACCCCGTAGTGACACCATAATCGGTACACCACAAGCGGATTTAATTAACGGGAAAGGGGCAAATGACGCTCTCTACGGGCGAGAAGGAAATGATTTGATCATCAGTGAAAGCGGTACAAGTATCCTTGATGGTGATGTGGGTAACGATACTCTCATTGGTTCTTTCAACAACGACTATCTGCGTGGTGGTTTAGACAATGATTTATTAATCGGCAACGGCGGAGGTGATCAAATAACGGCGGGAAGTGGCAATGATACCCTTGTGGGCCGTGCCGGTGCGGATACTTTAACAGGAGATTCGGGTGCAGACTATTTCGTTTACCCCTCACCCCAAGATTCCCTCTTAAATCCTAGTAAGCCAGACTTAAACACTTATGATTACATTATGGACTTTAATACTAATGAAGGGGATAAAATTGTTGTCCAAAATCAAATAACTGATGTTATTAATAAGGGTACAATTTCTAGCTTAAATGAAGTTATTGGTAAACTTAGTGGATTAGAACGCAATAAAGCCGCCGTGTTGACATTAAGTGGTTCACCCACTGAATACTTCCTCGCTATTAATCAATCTGAACTTGGTTTTGATGCGAATACTGATATGTTTATCCGTATTAACACCATTAACTTAACGGCAAGTGACTTTATGACATTAAACAGTTCAGATTTGTTGGGATAACTTTGTAGGGGTTGAATATCATTCAACCCTTCTTAGGAGTTACGCACCAATAACGATCGCACTAGAAGCGATGAAATTTATTTATTAAAAAAGTCTCCCCTCGCCTGTGGGAGAGAGGTTGGGGGTGAGGGCGAAAAATGTTGCTGCTGACGAGAGAAAAAACCCTGCTCATCGCCCTCTAATTCTCCATAGACATCGACCTAATTCGGGCTTGTAGCCCGAACTACCAAGGAAAAATCATAGTTTTTACCAGATGTCTAATCTTTAGGCGGTTTCCAAGAAAGAATTTACCAATCTTCCTTATAATTCCCCCTTTGTGTTTTGGGGGATTAGGGGGGATCATGCAGGTATATTTATTATTAGAAATCACCTTACTACTCCAAACCGCCTCCGGCACGAATAATGGAAACCTGTTCTGATAAAGTTCCCGCCACACTCAGAGCATAACCTGCCGCCGCATCAAAATCCCAACCTGCATCCGCACTAGGTATGCCGGGGTCGATCGTCAATTCTTCAATGGTACTCTCGTTGACATCAGTTATGTCAATGGTAATAGTAGGAGTAATAATTAAACAAGCAGAACTGTCACAATAACCTAAACTTTCAATTACACTCCCCACTGGAGGAGTTCCCCCCTGAAAATAGCGACTACTAGAAGAACTCGTTTCCCCATTGACAGACATAGTAGCACCATTGGGTAATACAATAGTTGCACTACCAGAAGCCCTTGCACCAGGTCGAGTATCTGGGCTTAGTCCGTTCGCTCCCCCCCCGGCACCGGCACGGACAATTGAAACTAAATCAGATAATTCATTTATATCCCCTGCGTTTTCATAGATCTTAAAGGCAGCAGAAGCATTCAAGTCTGTGGAAGCTGGGTTTAACGCCCCCGGATTCAACGCTCCACTGGGATCACCCGGTTGCACTTCTCCCGGATTAATTGTCAACAAAGTAGCATTAATGAAGTCAATAGACCCAACAGATAAATATTCTAATTCAGGAAGAATACTAACACAACCTAATAACCCTGCTTGTACACAATCCAAACCAATATTCGCTCCTGCTAGGGGATCTCCAGTAGCGAAATATAACCCCGCCGGGAGGGCAATTTCTCCACTGAGGGAAACCGTTGTACCATCAATATTTTCAATGGTCATTGCACCGCTCACTTTCGCCTGAACCTGCGGTGTCGCAACTCCATTAGCATCACTTACCGCCCGAATAATTGAGACAATATTTGATAGTCTTGTTTCTCCATTCAAAATCGATGCGGCACTGGTAGCAAGGTCAAAAGGCTCATTAACTAGACCTACTGGTCCTGGATCTATGGTCAACTCCTGTATTACGGGAATATTTGGCGGTGCAAAAGGATCTATAAAGGTCAAATCATCAATATATGGTTTTATTATAATACATCCAGATACTCCGTTACAATTACCAGTATTTTCGTTATCATCAAAGCCCAAAAATAATAAACCAATGGGTAGAGAATATTCCACACTAGCAGTTTGAATTAAGCCGTCAGGGCTAACCAGAGTAGTGCTTCCCGCCGCCACTGCTTGTTCTGTACTCGGATTACTGAGGAAGTTAGAATTAGCTCTGAGAATAGAAACGATGTTAGAAATATTACCAATATTAGCTTCCAATTCTGCGGCCGCTTGTTGGTTGAGGGAAACTGCGGTTGGAGTAGTTAAGTCAATGCCCCCCGGATTTATCAATAAAACAAAGGTGGGAGTTCCGTTAATATTGGATAGGGAAGGACCGGGCGCAATATCATTTGGTGGTGGTTGTGTCGGAAATGGCAATGAATCTGCTTGGATGGGTTGAATAGTGGTAGGACCGATGAAAGAACCTGTAGGAATAGAAACACTGCCAGAAATAGTTTGGATAAAATCATTACTAGAAATAGGATCGGGGATGAAGTGAACCGATGCCCCAGAAACTTGAGCCTGTGCCATTACTGCTTTTGGCACTAGGGGTATGATACTCAGAGTTGCTAAAGTGGAAATAAGGACTGATTTGATTAACTTCATCCGCTTTACTTCATATCCAAATTTATTTAGATATTCTTTCGACTTTCCTAAGTTGGGAAAAAGAGCTGATTTTGACATTTTGTAAAAAATTTATTTAAAAAAATTAAATTCGATTAATCTCTTGAGAATAGTTGAAATTTATAACTTTTTCATTATAAACCTTGTTAAGTTCTTGTGAAAAATTAACTAAACATCTCCTATCATTCCCAAAATAAGGACTAAAGCCCCGTGGGGGCATAATATATAGCATTACTATATGAGTTGTAAGAATTTGATCCCCCCTAACCCCCCTTAAACAAAGGGGGAACTTATTTTCAGTTTCTCACGAATGATTTAGGATTGCTATATTATGCCCCTACGAACCCAAGGTGTTTTCATTCTCAAAATTTGATTTAATTCAAAGTGGATATTTTTAATCTTTTTTATTGATAAAATAACGAAGACTTGATCATCACTATGCACGATCGCACCTCATAATGTAGGTTGAATCAGTATAACACAATATAATCTAAGAAAAAATATAACACAAGAAATCAATTTCTTACTAATAGCTTAAACTCATTGAAATGGTTTATTTTCCCACAGATGGGGAAGTCCTAAATTTTAGACCAAATCTCCTTATATTGTGCAAAGAAATTATCCTCCAATGGTTCAATAAATTCACTTTTTGCCAACAATTCTTCACTCATTAAAGGTATTTGACGATTATTAGTGGAAAAAGAAGTTTCCATTGGGGAAATACCACTGGTAAATAAACTGATTTGTCGTGCAGATTTCGGTTGCCAACAAAAATCAATCCAATTATAAATGTTTTCTGGTATAGAGTGCGATCGAGGTTTTACCCATATATCCGCCCATAAAGATGTACCAGAGGCAGGAATTACCGCTCTAATATTACTAAATCTTTCTATTACTGGAATTATATCCGTTGACCATCCCATTGCCAACCATGTATCGCCTAAAATTAATGGTTGTAAATAGTTGCGAGAATCATAAAATTTTACCTGTTGATGAAGGCTTTGTAACTCTGGTAATAGATTAGGAATAGTTTGAGGGTTGGTAGTGTTATAAGAGTAGCCCAATTTTTTCAACACTAAGCCAATCACTTCTCTAGGATTATTAACAAGGGATAAGCGATTATTAATTTCAGGTTGCCATAAATTATTCCAGTCTTGGGGTTGCCATCCCAACGGCTTCAATTTATCCTCACGATAGGCAATCATCATATAACCCCAACGATAAGGCGCACCCCATATTTTCCCTTGATTATCTAATCTACCTTGATTATTTCTCGTTACTAATTGTTGAAATGAAGGGGGTAATTTTTGCCAGTTTTCTAGTTTTGTCAACTCTAAGGAATCAATCAGTTGATTTGTGATCGCAGATGTTAACCAATAGTTACCTAATGTGATTAAATCTTTGCTTTGAGAAGAAGATTGATTATTGTTTGATGAAGATAATCTTAAACTCGATTTTCCTTGGTTATGCTTAAGATTATCAGGTTTTTTGCCCTGTTGAATCAAAAGAGAATTGTATAATTCTTCAAGAGTTGATTCTGGCTTTAACTTTACTATTCCTAATGATGAGGACTGTTTTGGAATGCTAGTAATTAATTGATTCGGTAAGGAATTTTGAAGAATGGCAACGGATAAATCTGAGGCACTATCACAGGAGGATAAAAGACTAGAAAGGGCGATGCTACTACTTCCCAATAAAAATGAGCGACGACTTACCATAAAAACAGTTTTGATTTTATCACTATATTAATGGATTTTGGCACTTAATATTAATATCAGTTGTTTTAAATAGGCTTGTAGTAAGGGCTTTAGCCCTTATTGTAATAAATTGAGGAGGTCTAATAAACACACTCTAGGGAAGTTTTGTGGGGTTACGCTTTCGCACGCCCCAACCGACGGTTTTCTTAAATTTTGGCTCTTCTACAGTAGTTATGACAAATTATTAGAAAATAATTGCTATAAACCTTATAAAATAAGGAAGGAATTTAACAAAAATATAATTTTTATAAATTAACAGTTTTATTTCACCTGAAACCTGATACCTTTTCCTAACCAACAATTTACATATTCAAAGTAAGAGAGCCTAAATTTTTGATCTTAAAAAAAGTGAAATCTTAAATTAATCAGAAATACTGAGAAAAATTCTTTAAGTGACTTTAGTATGAAAGTTAAAACAAACAATTTATTTTCCTTTAGTTTGCAAGATATAGTATTCATGACTGATAAACAACAAGATTTAAAGAAAATCCATAAAAGAATTAGCCAAATATACTTAATGGTGAAACAGTTAGGGGAATATGTCGGATGGGATGGAGATGATATTCCTCATGTCAATATTGCTAATTTTGATGATAATTCTAGTGAGATGGAGGAAACATCACAAAATCATTCGACATTTTCGTCTTCGGTTTCTGCTAAGTATCATCATTCTCGGACTAATTTTTCCTTTGAACATCAGCAATTATTAAACAATCATAAGGATATTCTCGTTGATGATGACTCTTTACATTCCACATTTGCCAGTTATTCTCATTCTTCTGAAAAGGTTAACATCTCCTGTGAAGAACAAGTCAATCGTTTAACAGCACAATTAACCGCAGCTTACCATCGTATTGCTTGTTTAGAGGAACAATTATTATCCGCACGTCATCATTCTGAAAACAATAGTCATGACTTCTACGGTTTACCATAGAGTTTTATGTTAATGCAGATGTACGTCATTTATTGATTTTAGCATAGATGGTATTGGGATCAATCAATGAAGGCAGTATTAATCTGGCCAGATGGATTATGACAGTACAATCAAAAGCAAAATATGCACAGATTACCCAGAGACGATTTCAAAGATGGTTGAATAATCCCCGTCTCTGGATTTGACTAAATATATAGATCAAGACTTTTGTAATACATAGTGATCGCCTCTTTCATGATTTATTATTAACTATAATCTCATAGGAGCGATCGACTCTCCCCCAAAAGAAGATCAAACCTCCCCACAATCCCACAAGTGCGATCGCCCCCCTATCCTGTCATTGCGAGGGAACGAAGCAATCTCTAAAATTCGATCGAACCTCACCCATAATCTCAATCTCGATCGCACCTCTCCTCAAAACTCGATGCCAAAGGCACGCTGCGCGCCCGCATCCTTCTAAAACCTCGATCGCACCTTTTAAACTTCGATCAAATCAAAGCAAAGATAGTGCTAGTTTTCTGATTGTGCTAAACCTTCTAAAAAAGAATTAACACCTAATAATTCAATGTGATATGATTGCATTGCTTTTCGTAAATCCTCGTCGGCTCGTAAATCATCATCTCCAGAAACAATTATATTTGCTTTACCATCAATGCCTGTGGCCAATACAGGTAAATCTTTTGGATCTCGACAATGGGGAGGAATTGTTTTTACTTCAATCCAGATCGCACGGTATTTGAATTGTCTTTCTAATCTGATAGCCTGATTTTCATCAATGTATTTTTTTAGTCTAGGACGATTCCACACTTCATTAAATTCTACTAAGAGAGGTTGACTCATAATTAGCTGAAATATATTATTGTTAAATGCGTCTAGGATAGGAAGGGTAATCCGTCCTCTTAATAAGACACGAATCCAGATATTTGTATCAATAACAACTTTTAATTTCATACTTTTAGCGACTAATACTACGCACGGCTTTAATTTCTTGCAGAATATCGTCATCAGTAATTGTGTCTATCGGGGATTGACTATAAAGTTCTTCAATTAAATTCGTTAAATCTGATTGCAATTCCGTTTGAATTAAGGCTTTGGCGATTACACTTCGTTCGTCAGGTGGCAATTTTTGTACTGTTGAAATAAGCTGTTCTAAAGTTACAGGAATGGTTATCATCAGTTTTGCTTTAATAATTTATTCTATTCAGTTCTTAATTCTAACAGATCGCACCTCTTAAAACACGATCGCACCCATTATTGTCCGGTAATTCAACATCAGAAAACACACTTTAAAATTACAACTTAGCACCGTTAATGACATTTTATTCAGTTTAATTCATTGAACGTTATCTATTAGCTTTGCCAATTCATTGCAAAGCGATTTATGACTTAAAACTATTATCTCAGCTTACCAAAATGTGATCGAACCTCCCCAAAGCTCGATCGCACCTCTCCCAAAACCTCGATCGAACCTCTCCCAAA
>CAYPDC010000153.1:0-9098 GCA_964409355.1 uncultured Cyanobacterium sp. | reverse complement strand
TTATATCTTAGTACTGTAGGCATTTACTGCAAACAAAAACACTTGTTTTATTCTAAACCATTAATATTTTTACAAACATCCGCCGATCGCGCCTCAAAGTTAAAAAAACTTAACCTTATATTAATTTTCTGACAAAAAAAGTGAGCTAACGAATAAATCTTTCTATAATGTTTAGATAATAAAGCACAGAGAAAAAAAGCTAGACTTAAGA
The DNA here is from genome assembly GCA_964409355.1 of uncultured Cyanobacterium sp. GTDB lineage: Bacteria > Cyanobacteriota > Cyanobacteriia > Cyanobacteriales > Cyanobacteriaceae > PCC-10605. The sequence continues at coordinate 8,887 of CAYPDC010000153.1, read as the reverse complement.
ATTTCTTTAGATTTTCAGCTAGTTAAACTCTACATTTTAGGAAGAAATTATGATCAATACTCACATCCCCGAAAAACAAGGATTATACGATCCACAAAACGAACATGATGCCTGTGGTGTCGGTTTTGTTGTCAACAAATACGGGAAAAAATCCCATGAAATAGTTAGTCAGGCTTTGACTATATTAATTAACTTAGATCATAGAGGTGGTTGCGGTGCCGAACCAAATACGGGGGATGGTGCAGGAATTTTAATGCAGTTACCCGATGGTTTTATGCGTCAAGAAGCCCAAAAATTAGGCTTTGAATTGCCTCCTGTGGGAGATTATGCCGTTGGTATGATATTTGCATCCCCCGATGAAGAAGCAAGAAATAAAGCAAGAGAAGTATTTGAGCAAGTTGTCACCGAAGAAGGGCAAAAAGTCTTAGGATGGCGCGATGTGCCTACGAATAACTCCGATTTGGGTAAAAGTGCCTTGAATTGTGAGCCTTTTATGCAACAGGTATTTATCGCTAAAAACCCTGAAATTAACGATAATTTAACCTTTGAACGCAAATTATATGTAATCCGCAAACGCTCTTTTAACGCCATTAAAGCCCCGAAAATTGATGAATACTGGTATCCTGCCACCCTTTCCAGTCGTACCATTGTCTATAAAGGGATGTTGCGCCCTGAGCAAGTAGGTAAATACTATTTAGACTTGAGTAACCCTGAGTTAGAAACGGCTCTAGCCCTCGTACACTCTCGTTTTAGCACTAATACTTTCCCTAGTTGGGAGCGAGCTCACCCTTACCGCTACATCACCCATAACGGTGAAATAAACACCCTTAGAGGCAATATTAACTGGATGCACGCGCGTCAATCCCTGTTTAAATCGGATTTATTTGGGGAAGATATGGCAAAAATTCAGCCTGTAATTAACCTCAATGGTAGTGACTCTCTGATTTTTGATAATGCCTTAGAAATGTTGGTATTAAGTGGTAGAAATCTCTCTCACGGGGTAATGATGATGATTCCTGAGCCTTGGAGTGGGCATGAGTCTATGAGTGCGGAGAAAAAAGCCTTCTATCAATACCATTCTTGTTTAATTGAACCCTGGGATGGACCAGCTTCCATCGCATTTACAGACGGTAAACAAATAGGCGCGATTCTCGATCGCAACGGCTTACGTCCTTCTCGCTATACTGTAACCAAAGATGGTTTAGTGATCATGGCATCGGAAGCGGGGGTATTGCCCATCGAGCCTGAAAGAGTAGAAAGCAAAGGCAGACTGCAACCCGGACAAATGTTCTTAGTGGATATGGAAGCAGGGCGCATCGTGCCAGATGAGGAAGTAAAAGCCCCTATTATCAACCAACATCCCTATCAACAATGGCTAGATGATCATTTATACACCCTAGACGATCTTACCCCCCTTATTAAGGGGGGATTAAGGGGGGATCAAACTCCCATGATTGGGGGATTAAGTGGGGATCAAACCCCAGAATGTGGAAGCATTAATCCAGAGAGCCTCATAGCCTTACAACAAACCTTCGGTTATACCTTTGAAGACTTAAGAATGCTCCTCGCACCTATGGGGAAAGATGGAGTAGAATCCATCGGTGCGATGGGTATCGATACCCCTCTAGCAGTGTTGAGCGATCGCCCCAAATTGTTGTATGATTACTTTAAACAACTGTTTGCCCAAGTGACAAATCCGCCCATTGATCCCATCAGAGAGGCAATTATCACCTCTGCGGAGACTACCATCGGTAAAGAAGGCAATTTATTAGAACCCACTCCCGAAAGTTGTCATCTTATCGCGCTGAAAACTCCTATCATCACCAATGAAGAATTAGCAATCCTCAAAAGCCTAGATTGTCCTAGTATTCATCATTTCGACAATCCTGCCTTAAATAATCCCCCCGCTTTCAGCACCCCCCTTAATAAGGGGGGCAGGGGGGATCAAAATCATGGATTTAAAGCCCACACCTGCTCAATCTTGTTTGACCCCAAATCAGGGGTAAAAGGGCTAGAAAGCACCTTAGAGAGCATTTTTGATGAAGTGGACCAAGCAATTGAAAGGGGATGCACCCATATTATTTTGAGCGATCGAGACGTGAATTTTTACAACGCTCCCATACCTGCATTATTAGCCGTATCGGGGTTACATCACCATCTCATTCGTAAAGGAACGAGGACTCAAGTGGGTATAATCCTTGAATCAGGCGAACCCAAAGAAGTCCATCATTTTGCTGTATTATTAGGTTATGGTTGCGGTGCGATTAATCCTTACCTTGCCCTTGAAACCTTCAAAGATATGATTAAACAAGGGTTAGTTACCGATGTTGACCATAAAACTGCTTGTAAAAATTATATCAAAGCCGTCACCAAAGGCATTATTAAAATTGCCTCAAAAATCGGTATTTCTACCATTCAAAGCTATCGAGGCGCGCAAATCTTCGAGGCGATCGGACTTAATCAAGATGTCATTGATAAGTATTTTACATGGACAGCATCCCGTTTGCAAGGTATTGGCTTAGACGTGATTGCCCAAGAAACCATTATGCGCCATAGTCATGCTTTCCCTGACAGACAAGTCAACGGGCATACTTTAGACGCAGGAGGGGAATATCAATGGCGTAAAGACGGCGAGGCACATCTATTCAACCCTCAAACTATTCACACCTTACAACAGGCAGTGCAACAGGGAGATTATGAATTATACAAAAAATACTCCCAGATGATCAATGATCATGGTAAGCAATATTTCCGTTTGCGCGACTTATTGGAGTTTAAACAACGGGAGTCTATTCCTATTGAGGAAGTAGAGTCGATCGAAAACATCATGAAGCGCTTTAAAACGGGTGCTATGAGTTACGGTTCGATTTCTCAAGAAGCCCATGAGTCTTTGGCGATCGCCATGAATCGCATTGGCGGTAAATCCAACACAGGAGAAGGAGGAGAAGACCCAGAGCGCTATACTTGGAGTAACGAAGAAGGAGACTCGAAAAATAGTGCTATCAAACAGGTAGCTAGTGGGCGTTTTGGCGTTAACAGTTTATACCTTTCCCAAGCCAAAGAGATTCAAATTAAAATGGCACAGGGTGCAAAACCGGGTGAAGGTGGACAATTACCGGGTAAAAAAGTCTATCCTTGGATTGCGAAGGTGCGTTATTCTACCCCCGGCGTTGGCTTAATTTCTCCTCCCCCTCACCATGATATTTACTCCATTGAAGACTTAGCGGAGTTAATCCATGACTTGAAAAACGCTAATCGGGAAGCCCGTATTAATGTAAAATTAGTGTCAGAAGTGGGAGTAGGTACGATCGCATCTGGGGTTGCCAAAGCCAAAGCGGATGTCGTCTTAATCTCTGGTTATGACGGAGGCACAGGCGCTTCTCCTCGCACATCTATTAAACACGCAGGATTACCGTGGGAATTGGGATTAGCAGAAACTCACCAAACCCTGTTATTAAATAACCTCCGTAGTCGTATTGTGGTGGAAACCGATGGGCAAATGAAAACAGGGCGAGACATTGCGATCGCAACTTTGTTAGGTGCTGAAGAATACGGCTTTTCTACTGCACCCTTAGTTACTTTGGGATGTATCATGATGCGTGTGTGTCATTTGAATACTTGCCCTGTGGGAGTGGCTACCCAAAACCCCGAACTTCGTGCTAAATTTACAGGTGATCCTGCTTATACCGTCAATTTCATGAAGTTTATCGCCCAAGAAATGCGGGAAATCATGGCTGAATTGGGCTTCCGCACGGTGGATGAGATGGTAGGACGTACTGATGTATTAGAACCTAAAGGTGCGATCGAACATTGGAAGGCTAAAGGTATCAATATTTCGCCTATTCTTTATCAACCTAACGTTGATCCTAACACTCCTCGTCATTGTACCATCAAACAGGATCACGGTTTAGATCAATCCCTCGACATAACTACTTTACTGGATTTGTGCAAAGGTGCGATCGAGCATGGAGAAAAAGTGAAAGCGACTTTACCCATCAAAAACATTAACCGTGTGGTAGGCACAATCTTAGGTAACGAGATTACCAAGAAACATTGGGAAGGCTTACCCGAAGATACCGTCCATTTGCATTTCATTGGTAGTGCAGGGCAAAGTTTAGGCGCATTTGTACCAAAAGGAGTCACCCTTGAGTTAGAAGGAGACGCTAACGACTATATCGGTAAAGGGTTAAGCGGAGGTAAAATCATCGTTTATCCCGACAAAAAAGCCACCTTTGAAGCCGATAAAAACATCATCGTGGGTAACGTTTGCCTTTATGGTGCAACCAGTGGCGAAGCCTATATTTCTGGGGTTGCAGGAGAGCGTTTCTGTGTGCGTAACTCAGGAGTAACTGCGATCGTGGAAGGAGTGGGCGATCATGGTTGCGAATACATGACAGGTGGAAAAGTCATTATTCTGGGTGCAACAGGGCGTAACTTTGCCGCAGGAATGAGTGGCGGAGTTGCCTATATCTTCGATGAAACAGGAGATTTTGCTTCCCACTGCAATACCGAAATGGTAGGTTTAGAAATCCTTGATGATGCCTCAGAAATTGCGGAATTAAAACAATTAATTACCAAACATTCCGAATTTACTAATAGTAAAAAAGCTCAAAAAATTCTCACTAATTGGGAAGAAAATATCGGTAAATTTGTGAAGGTAATGCCAAGAGATTATAAACGAGTTTTACAGGCTCTAAAAAGTGCGATCGACTCTGGTTTAACAGGGGATGAAGCCTTAAACGCCGCCTTTGAAGCCAACTCTCAAGACGTTGCCCGTGTCGGCGGAAGCTAAATAGTAGGGTGGGCAATGCCCACCTTTTTGCTAATTTTAATTAATATTGTATGAACATAGGTGAAATCAAATACAGAAATCAAGTAATTCGGAGTTATATTAACAATCGTAATTGGGATAAAAATAATGAATTTTTATTAAAACGAACATTAATACTAAACAGTCTCCAATTACTCCCTAAATATCCTTTTGTAGTTGAAGACGAATGGGAAGTAGAATTTGGAAGATCAGATTCAGGTTTAGGAGATTTAATTTTTACTGATGGGAATGGTAATTTTGCTGTGGTTGAAATTAAATATATTGATAATTTAAGTACAGGTCATAATGCTGGTACGAAAAGAACTAAAAAAAGAAAAATGGTACAAGAACAATCAATAAAATATGCTGATATTTATAGTAAAAATAATTTTGTAAAATCGATTAAGGCTTTTATTTTCACTAATGATAATCCTCAACCTATAGAGATAAATATTTAATAGTAATGAAGACTGGCAATTTATATGATTAAACCTAATTTTACCACTATGAATCAAGAAGAATTACGTCAATATGTGATCCAAAATCAAGATGACAAAGAAGCATTTTATCAATATATCGATCGACTAAAAGCTAATTCTAATAAGCAAATATATTCTAATTCTCTTTCTGTTAATGAGATAGAAAAAGTTGTTGCTAACTATGTTCAAAATCATCAAATTAATGTTAATTAAATCAAGCTATTTTATTCATTCTGAGGTTATATTTTGCCAATAAATCAAGCCATAAAACAAAAGATTTTACAAGAAATAAGTCACGAAAAAGAAAAGATTATTATTCCAGATATTGTACCTCAAGAGCAAGAATCAAGGAATGCTTATCAAATTTCTCGGATTTTAGATCAATATTTACCTGATTATTTTACAAGTTTGAATAAATCATTAACATTAAGTGAATTTGAGAAACAAATAGATAAAATTTTAGTCAAATTTAAGCAAGAAGTTTTGATTACCTTATGTCAAGAAAAAGAGAAATTTAGACAAGAAATTCAAGACAATAAGACTAGCTTTAAAAATATTTTTGAGTTTGCAGGATGTGAAAATTTATATTTATCTAATCTTTATACTCGTTTTATTTCGGAAAATATGGGACATAAACTAGAAGATATTGCAGGAATAGCAACTAATGTTTTTCTACCAGATAAGGAATTAGATATAAAAATAAAAGGTATAGATTTAATTATTTTTCATGAAGAAAAGATAAAATATACTCAACTCAAAACTAAAAAAGATACTCTTACTGGAAGTCAAAGTAGTCGCTCAATTAATGAGTTAAAAATTCATCCTTTTTCTATTTTTGCGGCGGCTTTAGACATGGGAAATAGTTGGACTATAAATAAGGCAAGTTGTGAAAAATATAATATTGAAAGATTAGCAGGAGAATCTTTTTGGTATTTGCTTAATTTAGATTATTATTTGATACTTGATAAACTGGCAAAAACTATGAAGGAAATAGATAAAGAACTCTACTAATATTTCCATTTGTTATAATAAATTAAATCATCCTTAAATAATTCAATTAATAAATTATGCTCTCAAATAATCTTTCTGGCTCTTATGAAATACTAAAAAATTCACAAAAATATAAATTTAATGTCATTGAATTATTCGCAGGTTGTGGAGGTATGGCATTAGGATTAGAAAATGCTGGTTTGCAAACAGAATTATTAGTTGAAATTAATAAAAATTGTTGTGAAACGTTAAATAAAAATCGTCCAAGTTGGCAAATTTTAAATGAAGATGTAACCAAAATAGATTTTACAAAATATAACAATAAAGTTGATATAGTAACTGGTGGTTTTCCTTGTCAAGCCTTTAGTCATGCAGGAGAAAGAAAGGGATTTTTAGATACGAGAGGTACATTATTTTTTGATTTTGCTAGATGTATAAAAGAAGTGCAACCAAAAATTATTGTTGGTGAAAATGTAAGAGGTTTAATTACTCACAAAAAAGGTGAAACTTTAGCGATAATTTTAAAAACTTTAGATGAATTAGGCTATCAAACAAGTTATAAATTATTAAATTCTCAATATTTTGATGTTCCTCAAAAAAGAGAACGGGTTATTATTATTGGCATAAGAAAAGATTTGAATATTCAACCTATTTTTCCTAGAGAAAATAATTATATTATTACTTTAAAAAAAGCCTTAAAAAATTGTCCGCTATCAGAAGGTGTTCAATATAATCAACGAAAAAAAGAGATTATGGAATTAGTACCTGAAGGGGGAAATTGGCGTAGTTTGCCCGAAGAAATCCAAAAAGATTATATGAAAAATAGTTATTATCAAGGGGGTGGAAGAACGGGTTTTGCGAAAAGATTATCTTATAATGAGCCTTGTTTAACTTTAACTTGTAGCCCTGCACAAACTCAAACAGAAAGATGTCATCCTACGGAAACTAGACCTTTAACGGTGAGAGAATACGCTAGAATACAAACATTTCCTGATGATTGGGAATTTATGGGTTCGTTAACGTCACAATATCAGCAAATAGGTAATGCTGTACCCGTTAATTTGGCTTTTCATGTGGGAAACTGTTTAATTACTATGTTAACTGGTGAAGGGAAAATTTCGATTCAAGAAGAAAAACAATTATCTTTATTTTAATTTTTATTTATTATCGAAATCGATCGCACTCTTAAAGCCAGAAAATCGTAATCAACGCAAACAATATTTAAACAAAGTTTTAAGCTAATAATTTGAGGAAGTTCGATCGATAACAGCCACTTCACGATCGAACCTTAAAAAGAATAAGGTATAATTGATATGGTTGTAACAAAATAAAACAAAAAAATGCAAACAACTTATCGTTTAAAAGCCAGTGAATTAAATCAAAAAATTCTTGATGGAATTAAAACACTTTATGGAGATCAAGAAATAGAAATTATTATTTATGAAATTGATGAAACAGATTATCTATGTAAATCAGAAGCGAATAAAAATAGACTTATACAGGCGATAAATGACGTAAATGAGAGAAAAAACTTAATAGAAGTTTCTTTACAGGAATTAGAATGAAGAGAAAAATTGTATTTCATTCTTTGGCTTTTGATGACTTTAATTTATGGGCTTCTGAAGATAAAAAAATCCACAAAAAAATTATTAATCTTTTAAAAGATATTGATCGTTCTCCCTTTAGTGGTTTAGGAAAACCAGAACCATTAAAACACAAAATAAGTGGATATTGGTCAAGAAGAATTACTCAAGAACATCGATTAGTATATCAAGTGACCGACACAGAAATTATTGTGATTGCCTGTAAATATCACTATGAAAATATCTAATTTATAGTAATCCGCATCAACGTAAACAATATTTAAACAAGGTTTTAAGGTAATAATTTGAGGAGGTTCGATCGAGCATTGCCACTTAGTAATCGAACTCCTTTTACGATAAAATATAATTGACAAGGTTGTAACAAAATAACACAAAAAGACAAGATGAAGTCATGCCAAACAAATTATTAGAGATAGAAGAAGCGATAAATTCATTATCCTTAGACGATAAAAAATGCTTACTCAAACGTCTAAATGCTAGTTTTACAGAAACCCTTAAAGACGCAGAATTAAAAAATCAATTAGAAATGATGGCAAAGGATCAACAAATACAAACAGAAATAAGTTTAATTAATCAGGAATTTATCACAACAGAAATGGATGGATAGGTTTGTAGGTATTTTCGATATGGGAAGGAGAGACGATCGAACCCCTTAAAAGATCAACTATAATTTAAGTAGTTGTCAAAAATTAAAAGAATTTATGACTCAATATCTAAAAATTGAAGAAGCACAACAAGAATTAATCGATTTACCGCAAAAGTTAACCACAGAACCAATTATCATTACTCAAGATGGTTTACCAGTAATGACAGCCATGAGTTATGAACAATTTGAATCTCTCATAGAAACTTTGGATATTCTCACGGATGAGTCATTTTCCAAAAAATTACAAGCAAGTATCGCCCAAACTGAAGCAGGAAATACGATCGCATGGGAAGAAGTTAAAACAAATCATCTTCAGTTAAATTAGCTTGTTTTAAAATAGCTTTAAGAGTGCCAATTT
>CAYPDC010000152.1:0-9329 GCA_964409355.1 uncultured Cyanobacterium sp. | reverse complement strand
ACATATCTATGACTATTAAGCCACAAAGAGGGGAAATTTGGCTTGTAAATTTAGACCCGACTATTGGGGCAGAAATCAAAAAAACTCGACCAGTAGTAATTATGAGCTCTGATGCTTTAGGGAAATTGCCATTAAAATTAGTTGTACCGATCACTGATTGGAAAGAAATATTTACGAATAACCTTTGGCATATAGAGCTTACTGCTAATTCTACCAATGGATTGGCAAAAAAATCCGTGGCAGATGCCCTCCAAACTAGAAGTATTGACGTTAAACGTTGTGTTCGTAAACTGGGTACTTTATCACCAGAGAAATTAGCTGAAATCGCAACTGCTATTGCTAATTTGATTGAATATGAAGAAAGAAACGGATAAATTTTCCTCCTGTCCATTAATCACTATAATCGATCGAGCTACCTCTTAAATAACTGATTCCTCTGGGATAATGTCGATCGAACTGGTGATAAGTAAAACTCAAGGAAGTTCGATCGAACAGCGCCACTTTTAGTGATCGAGCTTTTCTAAAGGATATATGGTTTTAGGTTTTTTTAACTAAAAATTTATGACATTTCAAAAATTTAAACTGTTGCATAAAATTCCCCTTTTCCTAATTTTTCTAATTTGTATCCACAATCTAATAATAGACTTTGTGCTATGCCTGATTCAATACCCAGTTTTCCCATTCTTTCTAAGTTTTCCTCAAAAAAGATATGTTTGATTCGTTGATTTTTCAATAATTTTTTTGCTCCTTGAATAACGAGTGTATCCCCCCCCTCTACATCTATTTTGAGAGCATTGATAACTAAATTTTGTTCTTGACTAGAAAAATAATCATCTAAAGATATAACATCTACTTCACAATCACCTTTTTCATTTTCTTTTAAAATGCCTCCCCAACCAGATTGTTTTTCAGATGAACCAAAAGTAAAGGGTAAAATTCCTTTTTCTTTTCCGACAGCACAATTTTTTAAAGTAATTTGTTCTTCTAATTTATTTCTTGAAATATTATTCTGTAAAGGATTGATATTATTAGGAGATGCTTCAAAGGCAATAACACGATTATTAACGTCTGCGGAAGCCCATAAACAAGAAAAATAGCCATAGTTTGCACCAACATCAACCATTAATCCGCCTAATTTTGCCAATTTTGCCATACGCAAAGTCACATCTCTTTCAATAAATCCTGTCAAGGCGAGATGTTTATGTCCTACGTCAGAAGGCATTAATTGAAGTTGAATTTGAGGAGCAAATTCTAATGACGCATTTTCGAATAGTTCTCCATATTTTTCTGCATTTTTATAATATAGTTTCCAATAAATTTTTTCTCTTAACCAAAGGGGTTTTAGGTTCATTAATAAAGGCTTTTTCACCATTTTTATTTCTCTAGGTTCAGATCTTTTTTGAGTCGATAGAATTATAAAACATTTTCCCAAATTTTTGCTGAAAACTTATTATCATCAACAATCCCTAACAATTAATTAACATTTAACCAACTAAATATTTCTTGAACGGACAACTGTAAATTTTTAAGACTATCTAAAACAGGTAAAATCTCCTCATCACATTTGATTTCTGGAACTTGCTCTGGTTTAAAAATTATCACCGATTTATCTTCAGGATCAATCAACCAAGCTAATTGTGTTCCCTGACTCAGACAAAACATAATTTTTCTAATTACCTTATTGGCGGATTGTTCTGGGGATAAGATTTCAATTACCCAATCGGGATGAACATTGAAACGATTGGCAATTCTTCCCTGTTCATTTTTAGGAATGTGCTCCCATGTAAAAATACTAATATCAGGAACAATAGATCGATCGCCTAAATTACACCGCAATTCAGTAATTGTTACTATGATTTTTCTCAAATTAAATATTTAAACAAAGTTAAGTTCAAAACTCTATCACACCTTCTCTTTTTTTTCTGGTAATAGCTTTAGATAATAGTTTTTTCAGCCCATTGAATAAACAGTTTACTTTGTTCTACTAAAAGACTGACATCATCATAATTGAGTTGTCTTTCATCATCTATACTATAATCTCCTTGGGTTCTTTTATCTTGGGCATCAATCAAATAACGATGAAATTCAAGGGGGACAATTTCTTTTTTGGCAAATTCTTTTCCAAAAGCTGAAATAACTGCAGAGTGACTGGAAAAACTCATTTCTTTTGTCCATAAAAAAGCCTCTGCAATATAAAACATCGTATAATAAGCTCTTGATCCTGCAAAATTATAGAGTTTATTTTGAGCTAAGATTTCTAAAGCTGTTAAACTTTCTTTGGCTTTTTCTATTAATTTATAAACTTCTGATTTCATATCACTATTCCTTCTTTTTTGACATTTTGCAAAAATGGGTTTTTATCTTGATTAAATTTTTCTAAAGAAATAAAATGACGAGATAAAACAACATCATAATCAAGACTAATTTTAGCGATAATATCTCCTGTTCTATCTATTTCTTGATAAGGATTAATATTCACTTTTAAAACGACTAAAATATCTATATCTGAATATATTTGAGCATCTTTTCTTGCTTGTGAACCATATAAAATAATTTTGTCTAATTGTTCATGATATAAGTCTATTAAAGATTGTTTAACTTGACTCATAATTTCTTTTAATTGAGGATGTATCATTATCTAAAAAATCTTAACTAATTTATTTTTTTATTGTGGTGTTCAGGGAAAAAGTGATGAAAACGATCTAAAATGTTTTTTACTGCTCGATCGAATCTAATTTATCAATGATAACAACTAGCACCTATAAAACTCAATCAGAAGATACCGATATTATCTCGGAAATGGTTTTGTTTGACCTGTGGCGATCGTGGAGTGCCACAAAAAAAGCTATTCATCTTAATCATAATACCTTAGATGCCCGTTCTACTGCTTGGCATATTGCTAAAACCACTCTCCCCCACAAAAGCCAACAAATTTATTACTTTTTCAAGAAAATACTAGATTCAAATCACATCCATAAATTATCCATAGGAGACAAAATAACTATGACAGGGGTAATAGAAGAAACTTTAATGGTGGCGAAAATTCTTGAATCTTTAGGGATTTCCTATCATGTAGGAGGATCGGTTGCTAGTGGTATTTGGGGTGAAATGCGCTACACACAGGATATTGATTTAGTGGCGGATATTCAAGAAAGTCATATTCAACTATTACTTGATGCTTTTTCTCCTCGATTTTATATTAGTGAAATAGCCGTGAGAGAGGCGATCGCATTGGCTCTATCGTTTAATTTAATTGATAATGAGACAGGTTGGAAAATCGATGTTTTTATATTAGATGATGATCCTTTTCAACTATCAAGATTTGAAAGAAAAAAAGAAATTTCTGTCAATGAAATAGGAGAAACTCTCAACTTTTCTAGTGCAGAAGATACTATTTTACAAAAACTTATTTGGTATCGGCAAACTCAAAAACAATCAACTCAACAATGGCGAGACATTTTAGGGATATTAAAACTTCAACAATCAGAACTTGATTTTACTTACCTTCAAGCATGGGCGGAGAAGTTACAATTATCAACAGAATTAGAATTGGCATTACAAGAATCTACGCTCTAATATTTTGAGAGTTTGAAGTTATGGTTATTATAGGGTAGTTTTTAAAAATTATATAGTAGTTTTTAAAGGTTTAGAAATTGATAATTGGTTTGAACAATAAAATTAATATACGAGGAGAAAATGATTATATAGAGGTTAATAAAATGAGTAAAGTTAATCATTTTGATATTTTGTTATCAATGATTGGCACTGTTTAATAATTATAAACTATTACGGTTATTTAGAAAAAAATTAGGAGAAATAATGGGGATATTTTCAAAAGGATTTAAAGCCAATAAATCATTATCTCCAGTAATAATAAAATCAGCCTTTCCATTAATAGCTAACTCTAAAAACTTATTATCCTTTTCATCACGACAAGCCTTTATTTGACGATGAATAATCACATTTTCACCTGTCATCATTAACTTTAAGAAAAACGTCTCCCTTTCCTCCATCGTGATATATTTGTCAAACTTTTTGCGACTTAAAACTTGTTTTAACTCCCCTAAAGTAGCCTCAGAAAATAAGACAACTCCCTTACTTTCTGTTAACCTTACCACTTGAAAAGGTAACGAATTTTCAAACAATAAAGCACTAACAAAGATATTAGTATCGATAACAATTCTAATCATTATCTTCCGCCAAAATCTCCGCTAAAATTTCAGGAGTTAAGCCTCTAGCTTGAGCATTTTTAGCAATTTCTGCCATAACATCAGTTAGACTTTTATCTGCTAAATTGTATTGAAAAAATAAGCTAATCAGAGAAGTTAATTGTTGCTGAGTTTCAGGTTTAGCCGACTCAAAAGCCGTTTTAACTTCTTGTGCCACAGAAATAGTAATTGTCGTCATAATTTCAAGTTAAAACAAGAGATATTAACTAAATATTTTATCATAATTTCAAAGAAAAAAAGAAATTTCTGTGAATGAAATGGGAGAAACTCTTAACTTTTCTAGTGCGGAAGATACTATTTTACAAAAACTTATTCGGTATCGTCAAACTCAACAACAATCAACTCAACAATGGCGAGACATTTTAGGGATATTAAAACTTCAGCAATCAGAACTTAATTTTACTTACCTTCAAGCATGGGCGGAGAAATTACAATTATCAACAGAATTAGAATTGGCATTACAAGAATCGACTTGTTAAGTGTATTTACGATATTTTTTTGATTTGTTGATTAGGAAAAAGTAAAGCACTGATAAGAATATTAACATCAACAACTATTCTCAGATTAGTCATCTTCGTTTAATATCTCCTCCAATATTTCAGGAGTTAAACCTCTTGCTAGAGCTTCTTTGCCTATTTCCGCCATAGTTTTTCTTAACTGTTGAATAGCTGGTTTTCGATCGGTGATTATAGGTTGCAAAAAGAAAGTAATTTTGTTGACAAGTTCCTGTTTTCTTTGTTCATTTGCTTGATTATATGCTTCTGCTATAGTTAAAGGTACTTTAATTGTTATTTCTCGTAATTGAGTCATGGTATCACCTTCTGATTATGAATTTACTCTTATTTTAATACTTCTGACCGTTCACCAATTAAAGATTGCTTATCTTTAACTCATCGTTCGCTTATTTCTCAAAGCTGAAATTTCATAAATTGTCTAAAATTCAGTCTAGTAAGAAGATTCAGCAAAAATACTAGGATCAGAACATCCCTTAATGGTTTGTTTGGGAACTCAGAAAAATAAAATTATTGATATAAAAACTTTTGTATTGTGATAAGTTTTGATAAGTATTGACATTAAATTTATCTATGGGAATAAGCTGATTATTTTGCAAAAAATATCCCTCATACCCTAAAGATAATATCTTTTCAAAAATGGACTTAATAGTAACATTTTCTAAATGTCTTTGTTCAATTTCTATCAACATCATAGGTTTATATTTCAAAATTGTTTCTTTTGCACCTTCAATAACTTTAGATTCACAACCTTCCACATCAATCTTGATAAAATCAACATCTTCAAAATTATATTCATCAAGAGTTTTTACAGGCACATTAAGTATTGTATGCTCACATAAGGGGGGGGTAGTACTAGCTAATCCAGTTGCTAAAGTAATATTGATTCTTCCTCTTATAATTGGAATATGTAACTTTAACTCTCCATCGTAATTAGACAAAGCACATTCATGAACTGTAATCTTCTTATTATTTGTTTTTTTTGAAAAGTCTGTAATTATTTGACAGCATGATAATTGTGGTTCAAAAGATTCTATATAATCAAAAGTTTGTGAAAAAGCATAAGTGTAAAAACCCTTATTCGCTCCTATGTCAATGGCACGTCTTTTTTTATTAATTAAATTCTTTAAATAATAAAGTTCAGGTTCAAGATTTCCCGTTAAGTAACGATAATGATATTCAAGGGGAAGTTTTAAGTGTTGAGGGAGAATGTTAAAAATGTAGTTTATCATGACAAGAATACAGTATTTTTATTATATTTTATTTTAATTTCTAGGAATCGGTGTTGCGTCTTTGGGAAATAACCCGTTTAGGTTCATGTATAAGTTTACTATCAGTTCAGGAATTTGAGAAAATAGTCCAAAAAATATTACTCCTTGTAACTGGGATAGATTTAATAATGTAATTAAAAATACTTGCAATATAATTGTACATGGGATAGATAGCCAAGATTCTTTTATCCATCCTTTGGAAATATTAAATGATAATAAAATTCTATTTATAAATCCGATAGTAATACTAATCATGAAGATAAAAACCTCTCGTTTAAGGTTACTATATTTATTTCCAAGTATCCATAAAAAAACGTTAGGGAATAAATAAACGAGGAATAATATTGAAAGACCAAGAAAAAGAGAGAAGATAATTAATGTAACATATTTTTTCCTTAGTAAAAATAATGATTCTGTTCTAGCAATATTAGGTACGACAATATCTCGTAATCCAACAAAGACGAGACTAAATATCACCGCTAAACGTGATAAAGCTCCTATTTCTGCTATATTATTAGTATTACCAAAGATTGTAATAATCCAAATAATTATTTGTCCTTGAAGAATATAAAAAAAATCTTGAGGTACACGATATTTGAACATTTTTAATAGTTCTTGACGATATTCTTGACTAACTGGGGCTTGAGGCTGAAACAAATTGACGGTGGACTTTTTTAAAAGCCAAAAGTTTAATCCTGATGCCAGTGTAGAAATCCATGTTGCAACAGAAGCATTTAGTTTTGTTAAGTAACCTGCAAAAATTAAACTGAAACGAGTAAATCCTACAATCACATTTTGCCCTTGAATTTTATTAAATAATGAATGTAATTGTAAATGAACTTGAAAAACCGCAAGATAAAAATAAAAGAATAATTCGATTAAGATACCCGTAACAATGAAAATGGTATAGGAAATAGTCGCTCCAGCATTAATCAGTAACCAAACTAAAATTGCTGTGACGATCGGCACAATCAGTAATGCTAAAATAAAACGCAATTTCAACACTGTATTAGTTAATCTGCCCATTTCATAGGAATCTTGCCATATCCTTCCCCCTATAGCCAACAAACCAATACTAATACCTGAATTTGACAGTAAATTCATTGTTGCTTGGAGAGAATTGGCGATCGTAAAATAAGCATATTCTTGTTTACTAAGGGTACGAATAATTAAGATTCCACTTAATGCCATTATCCCTTGTATAAGCAACTGAAGAGATAAGAATTTACTCAGGGTTTTTGCCCAGTATTTAGTATTTGGTGCGGATAAGAAGTTTCGGATTTTTTGAAGATACATTGATTATTTTATTAACTTTTATCTTTTTAATTCATCGGAGTATTGTCCACGTTGTTAATCCTATCTGAATTTTGATAAAACTATTTTGTTTATTTGAAACCAAAAAACGTTGCATTTTGTATCACATTTTCTAATCCTTCAATTATAGAGGTCGATCGAACCCAAAAATCAAGTTATCATGAGAATAAATCTTTCACTCCGTCAATGAATCAATGATGCTTACCGAAAAGAGATGCGATCGAATCTTACTTTATAATATAGATTGGCAAGAATTTGAAAATATCCTCATGAATTTGGGGCAAACTCGCTCTGCTAGAATTGCTTATGATTATGGAACTTTAGAAATTATGAGTCCTTTACCAGAACACGAATATTATAAAGAAAGTATTGGGGATTGTATCAAAGACATTGCCGAAGTTTTAGAAAGGGATTATGAAAGTTTAGGCTCAACAACTTGGCGTAAAGAGGCAAAAATGGCTGGACTTGAACCAGATAACTGTTTTTATTTTCAAAATGAACCGATAATAAGAGGTAAACTAGACTATGATTTAAACCAAGATCCTCCGCCCGATCTTGCCTTAGAAATTGATATTACCAGTAAATCTTTAAATCGTTTTCCTATTTATGCTCGTTTAGGAATTCCTGAATTGTGGTGTTACGATGAGGGGCAGTTAAAAATTTATTTATTACAAGAGGATGAAAACTATCAAGAGTCACAAACCAGTTTAGTTTTTCCCGATTTACCCGTGCAAGAAATACCAGAGATTATTAATCAATATCGTTTACAAGGAAGAAGAAAAATTCGTCAACAAATTAGGGCGTGGGCAATATCCAGCCGTTTACGTTAGGTTTTGGCTCATTCTTCTAATTTTTTAAATTACTCCATCGCTAAGATTGGCGTTGTGCGATCGCACCGAACCATTATTTAATCTTTATCTTCTTCTATATTCATGTTTAAATTCAGAATTTTCCTCAAAAGCCAGATATTCTTCAGGAGTATGGTCGGTTTTTGGAGTTAAATTTTCACTAGGGTTTTGAAGGATTGTTGCTGTCATAATTTCCCTTTGCTTGATGGAATAAACTATATTTAATAATAGTGGAATTTACTGAGAATTAAAGTGCGATCGTTGAAAGTAATGGGGTGCGATCGAACTTAAAATAATCTTTAATTCTGCTAAAATAGACAAAATAGTCAACATGACAATAATTAAGCTATGAAAACTTATACTTTGACTCAAATTGGTAATCAATACGAAAAAGTTTTTGATCAAGCTCAACTAGAACCACTGAGGGGGAACAAAGCATTCATAACGCAGATTGGATAAGGGAAATAGCTCTCATACCTTGACGATAATAAGAGTGCTTCTGAGGAAATAAAGAGGTTAATTCTTCTAATTGTTCTTGAAAAAATGGGAAGGGCAAATTTGGATGGCGGATGATTTTGATGATGAGTCTTCGGAAATTAATGCTATGTTTTATGGAGAAGATGAATGAAGTTTTTGTTAGATACTCATATTCTCTTATGGTGGTTAGGAGATGAACCAAAATTATCATCTCAAATAAGGACAGTTATTAGTAACCCTAAAAATACTATTTTTGTTAGTGCGGCTACGGTGTGGGAAATGTCGATAAAAAAGTCTTTGGGTAAGCTGTCTGTGCCTAATAACTCTCCAAGAGGTGCAAAACGTTAGGCGATCGCGCTGGCTAAGTCTTGACTGGAATTGGTGTCGGATTCAGGAAGCAAAGCGGCGGATAAAATAGCGATAATTTCAGTTTCAATGGTACGTCCATTTTGAGTGGCTCGTTGTTGCAAACGTTGTTTTAGTTGGGGTTCAAGTTTTTCTAAGGTGATGTTAGTCATAATCTCAATAGTTTATTGGTTTTTAAGCTGAGAATAATCACCTTTTCCTAAGTGGCAAATTTCCCAAAAACGCATTACTTTTACTACGTCTAAATGATCAATTAAAATGTATTGACTAGGTATATCTTTATTGGCTTTATCCGTATTATCAGTTATGCCA
>CAYPDC010000151.1:0-9412 GCA_964409355.1 uncultured Cyanobacterium sp. | reverse complement strand
ACCTGACACCTTTTCCTAACCAATAATTTACACGACGAGAAGTAAGAGAGCCATTTTATTTGTGGTCTATGAAACCGAAATTTCATGTTAAGATAGAAGCAAATATTTCTTGTTAAACAATTTATAGATTGTCTATTATGACTCTCTCAGTAAAACGTCAAATCATCTATCCAGAAAGTGATGGGCAACCAATGGCTGACAATACAAAACAATTTCGCTGGATTGTATTTTTAAAAGAAAATTTAGAGTGTTTATTTGCCAACAATTTTAACGTATTTGTGGCAGGGGATTTACTCTGGTATCCACAACAAGGCAAACCAGATATTCGAGTTGCACCAGATGTTATGGTAGTATTTGGGAGAGAAAAAGGCGACAGAGGCTCTTATCGTCAGTGGGAAGAAAATAATATCGCCCCTCAAGTAGTATTTGAAATTATATCACCCTGCAATACCATGAAAGAGATGTTGAAAAAACAGCAATTTTATGAACGGTATGGAGTAGAAGAATATTATATCTATGATCCTGATCGTCATGACTTTACTGGTTTTCAAAGAGTAAATGAACATTTAATTATCATCGATACTATCAACACTTGGATTAGTCCTAGATTAGGAATTAAATTTGTCTTTACTCAAGAAGGTCTCAACATTTACTATCCTGATGATAGCCCATTTTTAACCACCATTGAACTAAAACAAAGGGCTGATTCTGAAAGACAAAGGGCAGATTCTGAAAGACAAAGGGCAGATTCTGAAAGGCAAAGGGCAGATTCTGAAAGACAAAGGGCAGACTCTGCGGAATTGGAATTAACAAAATTAAAACAGTTTTTACAAAAACAAGGCATTGAGTTTAGCGAGTCGGATTAATCGATTATATAAGCAATGCTATAATGTTAGAAAATGAAACTTTTATGAGTATAAAATCCGACATAAGTAGCAATAAAGAAATAAATAAGAAAAACAAAATAAGTCAACATGACTCAAAGTACAGTTTCAGTCAGATTTTAAATATGAATTTGGGCTTTTTGGGTATTCAGTTTGCTTGGGGATTGCAAATGGCAAATATGAGTGCCATCTTTGAGTATTTAGGCGCCGATGCCCACCAATTACCTATTCTCTGGATAGCCGCACCTTTAACGGGTTTAATAATTCAGCCTATTATTGGCAATTTAAGTGATTATACATGGACTTCTTTAGGCAGAAGAAAACCTTATTTTTTGGGGGGAGCAATTTTAGGTGCGATCGCGCTTTTGTTAATGCCCCATTCTTCAACTCTGTGGATGGCGGCTCTCCTATTGTGGTTATTAGATAGTAGTGCTAACATTAGCATGGTACCATTTCGAGCCTTTGTCGGGGACTTATTGCCAAAAGAGCAAAGGACAAAAGGATTTGCCATTCAGAGCGTGATGGTAGGCATGGGGGCAATTTCAGCTTCAACTCTCCCTTGGATTCTGAGTCATCTTTTTCCCATCAACAATACCAGTAATGCCTTTCATCAAATACCGCCAACGGTTGAATATTCTTTTTATGTGGGGGGAATACTATTTTTAACCACTGTAATTTGGACAGTTATTACCACCCCAGAATATCCACCTCAAAATCTCGAAAAATTTGAACTCTTACAAGCCCAAAGAGGGGGAATTGTCAGTAGTATTAAAGAGAGTTGGCAATCTGTACAAAATATGCCTTCTACCATGACTCACCTAGCAAAAGTGCAATTCTTTACATGGTTGGGAATATTCTGTTTCTTCCTTTATTTTCCCCCTTCTGTAGCGCATAATATTTTTGGGGCAACAGAGCAAGGTTCACTTCTTTACAGTGAAGGTATAGAATGGGCTGGATTATGCTTTGCCCTATTTAATGGTGTATGTATTGTATTCTCTTTTCTTCTACCTAATCTTAGTAAAAAATGCGATCGTCTAACTATCCACTGTCTTTGTTTATTATGTGGGGGAGTTAGTTTAATTTCCTTACTATTAATAGATAATAAATATTTATTACTTTTTGCTATGATTGGTTTTGGTATCGCTTGGGCAAGTGCTTTAGTTATGCCTTACGCCATGTTAACCGAATCAATTCCCTCCCAAAGACGGGGTATCTATCAGGGAATCTTTAACTTTTTCATCGTGTTGCCTGAAATTGCCATTTCCCTATGCTTTGGTTGGATTATGAATTATTTTCTTCATGACAACCATCTTTTAGCTGTGGTTTTGGGAGGATTCTTTTTAATTATTGCCTCTGTTTTAACAACTGCACAATTTAGCTTAAATGTCGAAGGAAGCCCCACGCCATAAATATGAGAAGAAAAATACATTTTGGCGTGGGATGAATACATAAAGATAATCGAACCTAATACCTTGTCAATTTTTCTTTCTCCATCCCTCAATCACTCTTTGTTTTTCTCGTGCGATCGCAAGGCTATCATTGGGTACATCGTGGGTGATTACTGATCCTGCCGCAACGGTTACATCTTCACCGATAGTCACAGGGGCAACAAAGACACTATTTGAGCCTGTTTTAGTGCGATCGCCAATAATGGTAGGATGTTTATTGACTCCATCATAGTTAGCAGTAATAGTTCCCGCACCGATATTGACTTGATTACCGAGAGTTGCATCGCCAATGTAGGATAAATGGGCGATATTAGTTTTATGTCCGATATTACTTTTTTTGATTTCGACAAAATTGCCGACTCGACAACCTTCTCCTAAGACGACTCCTCCCCGCAAATGGGCATAAGGTCCAATTTTTGTATTATCTGCTACTTTGCTGTCGGTGATAACCGAGTACAATGCTCTCAAATTTTCTCCTAGTTGACTATTTTCGATGAAACAAGCAGGACCAATATGACAACCATTGCCGATGATAGTGTTACTTCTGATGTGGGTTTGAGGTTCTATAATTACGTCAATTCCTAATTGGGCAGATTCGTCAATGGTGATACTATCGGGATCGATCATAGTCACTCCTGCCATCATCCATGCTTCCTTGATTCTCGCTTGAAGTATGTCGTAGGCAATGGCTAGTTGACGGCGATCATTAATACCTGTAATTTCTAAATGATCTTCTACATCTAAAGCCATTACTTGATCAAGATAGTCAAACACTTCCGTGAGGTAATATTCTTTTTGATCATTATTAGTGCTTAATTTGGGCAAAACTGCTTTTAATTTTTGCCAATGGAAACAGTAAACCCCAGCATTAATACGATTATTTTGTTTTTGCGCTCTGTTACAGTCTCTATCTTCGACTATCTGGGTGACACGGTTATTGCCATCACAGAATACTCTCCCGTAGCCTTTGGGATTGGGCATATTTGCTGTTAAGAGAGTGGCATCGTTTTGGTTTTCTTGATGGGTTTTGACTAATTGTTCGATGGTGTGCGATCGCAGTAAGGGGACATCCCCATTTAAAACTAACAAATCCCCCTGAAAATCATCTAAAGGGGTAATTAACTGCTGAATAGCGTGTCCTGTGCCTAATTGTTCCGTTTGTTCCACAAATTCGACATCAGGCAGGTGGTTAAGGGCTGTTTTAACCATTTTTCCCTGATAACCAATAATTACTAAGCTGCGATCGGGTTTAATTAAATCACAACTATTCAAAGCCCTTTCCACTAAACTTTTATTGCCCAACTTATGTAACACTTTCGGAAGTTGAGACTTCATTCTCGTTCCTTTTCCGGCAGCAAGAATTGCAACTGCTAACATTGTCATTTTCCACTCTATTTATTTGACTAATTTCCCATTTCCCCATAACTCCGAACTCCGAACTCAGATTAACTGTTGCTAGGAACTAAGTTTAAATAAGCATCAAAGTCTTTAATAGCTTCACTATATTCATTTTTCGCACTAATGCTATTTCTTTGTTTTGCTGCTGCGTCTATTCTTTCAAAATGTCCGAATAACTCTTTGGCAACTTGTTGAGCAGGTTTTTGATCTTTGGGTAACAATTTCCGTGCCACAATAGCCATATTTTGACGTAATTCCCCTAAAGGTCCATGTATGAAAGTTCTAGTATTCACCCAGTTTTCTGTATCAATAAATTCTTTAAGGGTGGACATTTGTTCTCTTGCTTCGGCAATGGGAATGCGATACTCTTGTAACTGAGCAATTTTTTCTGGGGTGTAAACCGTAGGTATTTTAGCTTTGGTAGGTGAACCACAGCTAACTAATAAAGTAGTTGTAAATACTAAAATTAAACACAATAAAGGGCGAAATAAATTTTTCATTTTGTCTTTATAAATTTTCCTAATGGTTTGTTATGTTTAATTGTCAACTCTCGATTGTTAACTGTCAATAGTTAGACTAAGACACATCTAATCGATTAGAGATAAACTTAGGATGATAGTTCATTCAAATCGTTCTATACTTGATGTAGTCCGAATCAATGAAAATTTATTGTTACAAGTATAATTAAATCAATGGAAACCCGAAAACCTGAATTAAAATTAGAAGGATCTGTTCTTTCAACTGTCAGTAATTTACATTCTCATTTCAGAGATATGCAATCTCATTATAAAATGCTCAAGGCTGATTTACTAAGTCAACTAGAATCTATGGGAGACAAAAGTGAATCAGAAGAAAACATCAAGATTAAAATAATTCATTTGAAAGAAATAGAGAGAAAAATAAGATACTTTCATATATTAAACAATTCTATTTCTACCGTTGATGAATTATTACACACGGAGGAGATGATTGCAGAATTTCAACAAGTTGAAAGAAACTTTTAAAGACTATCAGCCCTAGTATTTAGCTGAAAATTGCGAAAACTGCACATTTTTTTGAGCTTTTGACATTCTCCCTTCGCTATAATCTTTGATTTAGCGAAGGATTCTAACAACTTCAACCCTCCAACTTATCAGCCAAGCCCTTACTCAACTGACAGAGGTTGATGTTTCCAAAGCGCGTTTACCAGTTCTAGACTGGCAGTTTGGGAATGCCCCCCCTACATTTTGACAAGGAGTTATCGAGGGTAGTCGAGATGCAATGCACCCCTTAATTCTCTCAATGAAAAAAATGTGGCTCTTTTATTTCTCATTGTAACAAATTATAGCCAATGTCTAAATTCTTCGACAAATGTATCATTAATAATCCCCTGTCGAATCCTACGGGTAAAATTGATTAATTCATGAATATTGTGCAATGACAACAAAATGTAACCTAACATTTCCTTTGCTCGAATTAAGTGATTCAAGTAGGCACGGGTAAAGTTTTTACAAGTGTAACAGTCGCACGTGGGGTCAAGAGGGGTAAAATCTTCCTTATATTGGGCATTCTTAAGATTTATTCTCTCTCCTTGCACTAATGCCGCACCATGTCTGCCTAAACGAGTGGGTATCACGCAATCAAATAAATCTATGCCAGATGCGATCGCAACTACCATTTCCTTATAACTGCCTACTCCCATGAGATAACGAGGTTTATGGATAGGAAGTAAAGGGGTAGTCCATTGTACTATTTGATGAATTAATTGCGGTTTTTCCCCCACACTAACTCCTCCAATGGCATAACCGGGTAAATCAAAAGCCACTAACTCCCGTGCGGATTGACTACGCAAATCAGGATAGATTCCCCCTTGCACAATACCAAATAAAGCCTGTTGGGAAGGTTTTTGATGAGCTTGAATACATCTTTCTAACCAAGCAGTGGTACGTTTCACCGCCCTAATTACTTCCTCTTTCGTAGCGGTGGCGGGGGGACATTCGTCAAATGCCATAATCACATCAGCACCCAAAGCATTTTGAATTTTAATGGAATGCTCCGGAGTCATGTTAATAACTCTACCATCTTTAGGGGAACGAAACTTAACCCCGTCATCAGTAATTTGTCGCAAATCCGCCAAACTAAACACCTGAAAACCACCAGAATCCGTTAAAATCGGTTGTTGCCACCCCATGAAATTATGTAAACCTCCTGCTTTGGCGATGATTTCTTCTCCCGGTTGAATATGTAAATGATATGTGTTACCCAGTATCATTTGAGCATGAGCGGATTTTAATTGAGCAGGAGTAATGCCCTTGACAGTGCCAACAGTACCAACGGGCATAAATCTAGGGGTTTCTACATCCCCGTGAGGGGTGGAAAAAACCCCCGCCCTTGCTTTTGTTTTTGTGCAGGATGCGATTAATGAATATTGGAAGGACACAAGCGTGATTAATGTATGTTATATAAAAATTTTTGACGATTTATGTTGCAGGAAAAAAGTAATAAAAAATATATCCTAATTCAGCAACGCCCTAAATTCTAACTCCGAACTCATTTTTCCCTAGTCTTCAAAATCCTCGTCAACGGCGGCACTACCTCCGCGCACGGTAACTAAGTCGATTTGTTGGCGGTAATAATCGACACTTTTTACTTCGACTTCCACTTTATCGCCGAGACGGTAAGCAGTGCGATTTTTTCTGCCCACTAAACAGGTGTGTTTGGGTCGATATTCATACCAATCATCCTTTAATGAGCTAACATGAACTAAACCTTCCACTAGAGAATCCTCGATTTGCACAAAGAAGCCGTAGGATTGCACCCCAGTAATTAAACCAGTGAAAATTTGCCCTGTGCAGTCTTTCATTTTTTCCGCTTTTTTCAACCCGGCTAAGTCGGTTTCTGCGTCTTGGGCGATTTTTTCTCTTTCGTTTAAATGGGTGATTAAAGAGTGTAAATCTGCTTCTAAGTTCGCTTGTACGGTAGGTGGTAACACATTCCAGTTTATTTGTCCATGACAGGTATTACTGAATAAATCCACTCCTTTTGTCACACGGGTAGAGCGTCGATCGCGCCCTTCCGCAAAGATGGTTTTAATGATTCTTTGGATTTGCAAGTCAACATATCTCTGCCCGGGTGAGATACAGTGGGTATAAATAGGGTAGGCTAAACCAAAATGGGGGGCGGGATGTTGGGTGTATTTATTCGGTTTGAGGGAATTGAGTAAGAGATAGTGTAATACTTTTTCGTCTTCGGATTTACTAAACTCTTGGATGAGATGATAGTAGTCATGGGATTGAATTTCGTCTTCTGATTGTAGTTCAAAATCCAAGTGCAAGTTCGTCACTAACTTGAGTAAATCTTCTAATTCATCCCAATCGGGTTTACCTTGAGTACAGTAGATGGCAGGTACTTGTAATTCGTTGAGATGTTCTGCTACTATTTTACCGATTAAGGTCATTAATTCTGTTATGAGCGACAAAACCGGTAAAGTGGCGTAAGATGCGATCGCACCTATTCTGCCTTCATCCTTAAAATAGGAAGTAATCTCATCAAGACTAATTTCAAAACCGCCTAACTGTAAGCGTCGGGCTTTAATTAGGGGAGTAATGCTAAAAATGAGATTATTTAACATCTCCAAAGTTGATTCTAATTCAGGTTTAGCACTTCCCGCTCCAATCATCATCTGTGCTTCTTTGTAGGTGAGTTGATGATCTACTTTAATGATAGTCTGTTTAAATTCATAACCTAAAACTTGTCCTTTATCATCAAGGGTGAGAAAAATAGAAATGGCTAAACGTTCTTCATTTGGCACAAGAGAACAACAGTTATGAATACCATCTGGCAGTAAATCGATGATTTTATCACCTAAATGAACAGTAGTGCCTCTTTTTCTTGCTTCTCTGTCTAAATGAGTTTCTTCTGGTACAAAATGGGCAACATCAGCAATATGAACCCCTAATAACCAATTATTATCCTCGGTTTTTTGCAAAGTTAAAGCATTTTCCCGTAAAAGATTATTTTCCATTACAATATCTTGTTCAATGGTAATGGTAAGAAGATGCGTTAAATCAACTCTTTTTTCCCTTTCTTCGGGGGGAATCTCTGGACTAATTTTACTCGCTTGTAACAAAACCCGCTCAGGAAATTCATGGGGTAAATCGTGTTTAGAAGAAACAATATCCGTATCGGCGGCGGCTTCAGCATCACTGCCTAAAACTCTGACAACTTTACCAATGGGGGGATTTTGTCCGATAGGATACCTTGACACATTCACATGGACAAGATGATTGATCGCTTCATCCAAAGATTGCCCATTCTGCCTTAACTGTAACTCAAACAAGAGGCGATCGTCCAATGGTACTGCCAAATAATCTCCCCTTTCATCTTCTACCACTCTGGCTAAAACCGAAGGGTTTGCTCTTTCTAAAATTAATTTTACCTCCCCTTCGGGGGATCTTCTCCTTGTACCCTCTTTAATTATTTTTACCAAGACGCGATCGCTATTCCAAGCATTACTGAGGTGACTTTCACGGATATAAATATCGTCAGCATCCTCCTCATCTTGAATGGCAAAACAGAAACCCTTACTCGAACAACGTAACTTAGCTTCTACTACGTCTTCTTCTATAACACGGCGATATTTGCCAAATTCCTTGGTGACAACACCAATTTTTTCAAGAATATCAAGGGCAATTTGTAATTTCTCGATTTCTTGTTCGTCTTCACAACCTAGTTTTTTCTCGATTACTTTCCCTGCCACTAATTTATCGGCACTTAAAAGGGAAAGAATTGTAGCGATTGAAAAATCCATTTACTATAATATCCTTTTCTATATCTAAAATGGTAATGTCAATAAACATTGAGTCAAAAGAAAAGAGGTGACATAAACCCATGTCTAAAAATAAATGAGGTTATCGAAATTATGCTACCCCTTCGGTTCGTTTTTCCCAATTTTCGAGAGTCCATAAGACATCTGGTAAAAATCGGGCTAGAAGCCCGAAATACTGTTAAAAAGTCATAATTTCTGGAGATGTCTATAGAGATAAACCATGACTAATCCTCAGAAAAACTTCCTAAAATCACACCAATTAACTTGCAAAGGTTATTGTTTTTTGTTATCCATTGAAAAAAACTTAGTGTAATAAAGGTCATTGATTGCCCACAGAAATGATCAATTAAAGGACTCATGCTTATCTCTAAGGGTATTTAAAATTGGTTGAACCGGTTTTGACTCAACAGATTTTATTCTTAGTCTATCAATATACCATGATTTGTCTTTGATAAGTTAGTTTTGATTTATGTTTTCTTGTGACTTCTTTTCTCTTGTTTTATAGTAAAATTGTATTAATAACTTTTGGAGATGTCTATTGTTATGGCCAACTATCCTTTGATCTTAATCAGTGAATTAGTAACTGTTGAACACGGAAAATATATTGTAAAAGTAGCGATCGAACTTCAGGAAAAAATAATTACCACCGCCCACGCTGAAGGTTATACCATTGAAGAAGCGGAAGATAATGCTAGAAAAAGGGCGATCGCCTTTGCTAATGAATGGGTTAACCTGAATAATATCTCCACCCCTATTTTTGAAAAAACTACTGCCATTCCTCCGCAAAAATCAGCAACATCTGCTACCGTTTCTTCTTCTAAACTAAATCCCCTCCCATCTCATCAAACAAAAAACAAACCATTAGATATAACTCC
>CAYPDC010000150.1:0-9548 GCA_964409355.1 uncultured Cyanobacterium sp. | reverse complement strand
CAACCCGAAACCTGAAACCTACCTAAATCAACAATTCTTATATCGAACTGAGGTTTAATGAAGGTTTAATTCTGAATGGACATCGAACTCATTCGGGCTATAAGCCCGAAATACGGTGCAGAAATCATAATTTTTGTCAATTATTGCCTAACAGCCACATAACATTAAAGCCCACACTGACATTATTATCCTTTTGGCGAATCACGTTACTTATATTTGTGCTTCCTGCTGCATTACTGCCATAAACACCAATGCCAAAATTGGTTTTCGGGGGCATATAACGAGCCCCTGCCGCCCAAACAGTGGGATCATTACTTATCATCGGGGTAACTTCGCCAATAAATTGTAACCCCGGTACAGGTTGAAAATTAACCCCGAAACCTGCACCTAAAATACGATTATCGCCAAATAATCCAGCTTTAGGGTTAAAAAAGAGAGAGATATTCTCATTCGCTGAATAGGAGAAAGCGGCTTCGGCTGAAAATGAACCTACCCCGTCACCAATATCCGAGGCTTCACCAAATGCACCTCTAATACCAAAAGAAAAAGGATCTCCGTTAGCTTGACTTAAGAAGTTTAATTTGGTAGCCGCACCCAATTTCATTGAATCACCAATGGGTTCATCATTACTAGCTAATTGTTGTCCAGTAAATTCTAATTGGGCATTGTTACTTAAACCGTAACCCAATTGAATGTTATAGTTGGGTGACAACCCTGTATCTAAAGAAAAAGTCCCTTTATTAATTGTATTAGGTGTTGTTAGGATAAAACCGTCAAAAAGTAATTGCTTATCTCTGTCTGTTAAGGGATTCATGGCAGTATCCCCAAAACTGGGGGCATAATCGGCAAAAATATCAGGGGTATAACGTACATTTAAACCAACTCCGACATTACCACCATCAGGGGGGAAAGCTAATAACCGAGTGGCGGGGGTGCTTCCTAATCTATTGGTAATGGATAAATCTACTCCTACTGCTGGACTATGTAGATAGTTGAATCCTGCACTCCAAACTGGAGTTTTTCCAATATCTCCTCTAGTGTTGACGCTATTGCCACCGGGTCCTAAAGGTAGGTTAATATCAGCAAAAAAGCCAAATTGTTCGGCAAATTTAAAACTTATTCCCGTACCAATATTGAAAAATGTGCCATAATAATCGCCACCATTATTTATAGTATCGGGAAAAATGCTTAATCCCCCAACTAAGTACCATTGATAAACGTCATCAAAGCTATAAGTAAAAGGTACTTGAATTGTTCCTGCAAGGGTATTATCTTGGGAGGTGAGATCGCCCCCATTAAATAAACCGTTTTCCGAAGTCACTTTTAACCATTCCACCGAACCCACCACCGCAACATCATAATTTTCTCGATCGATGAATTTATACTTAATTCTCGGTGCAAGGGCGAAAATACCAAAATTCGTTCTTTGACCATTGAAACGGGTACTTAAAGTATCATCAAAAAAAGATGTCGCTAAACCTATTTGTAAGTTGTCATTAATACCATAGTCGATCGAACCATTAAAAACCTGTAAACCTGTACCGGCACCTTGGGAACCTGTACTAAAAATATTTGCGCCATAAGTGGTATAAAAAGCCTTTTCCGGTAGAGTATTAGCGGTTTCCACCGTCATGGGATCAAAGGGATGAAGTTGTAAAGGGGTAAGACTATACTCAATGTTTGTATTATTTATCTCCAATATTTCTTCAGTATCGGACACTGAGGAATCAGATTCAGCATCGGATAAAAGTAATTGTGCGTTTTGATTTTCTTGTAAACTATTGGCGGTTATTGGATCTTTTACCGTGCGAGATTCGTCTATTTCGTTGGCGGTGGCTGGTAAAGATAAACTAGCAAAAATGAGGATTAAACTATGATATATGGCGAAATTTTGAATTTTCATTGATTCTATATAATAATTTTAAAAATAATGGCTTAATTATAATTGAACCTCAGTCTGTAGATGCAAAATTTATGAGTGAGGGGAAGAATTAATATCCTTCCCTTAATACTAGGATCTAACGCTGAACTCCGAACTCGTTTGATTCACCATCTCTAACATATAATCTCTGACTTGTGATGTGTGTTCTAGCATGGCAAAATGTCCGCAGTTGTCTATTTCCCAGACGTTTTTTTGATTTTGTTGAAATAGTTGGTGAAAACTGGCTAAGTGTTTGACGTATTGCACTTCCATGACTTTATCTTGTTTTCCCGCAATAAAATAAACTGGTTGCTCTAAACGTGATAGGATTTGGGGTAAGTAGTGGACTTGTTCTTCCGTGGTGGATTCTAATAAAGATGCGATCGCAGCTTGTTCATTTGCCCCAATAAAATCTTTCAATCTTTGTTTTCCCCATTGACGACTTAAAGGGCGTTTTACCATCATGCGAGAGAAAATGACATCAAAAAAAGGCACATTGACAAACCAAGAAGGGCGAAATTTAACTAAATTCTCTCCTGCTTTACGAAAACGCTCAAATTCTTCCTGCAAATAAATTCCCCCCCCCGCATTAATACACAATACCCCCGTTATTTTTTCCTTACACATATCCGCAGTCCATAAAGCCACACTCCCCCCTAAAGAATGTCCTACTAACCATGCTTTTTCAATCCCTAATTTATCTAATAAAATCCCTAAATCTTGGGCATAACTAGACAAGTCAAACTCACTATCACTAAAGGAATTATTATGCACATCCCATTGAGATAAACCAAAACCTTTTAAATCATAAGTTAAACAGGAATATTCCTGTTTGATTTCTTCTATTAAAGGTAGCCAATAACTATGACTTAATAACCATCCGTGAATAAAAACCAATACTGGTTTACTTGAATCTTCTTGAGTTTTTATGAATTGGTAGTAGTGATCAATTCCACGAATATTAATTTTTTTCATCTTTTGACTATATTTTTTGATAGTTTATCTCTTATTTTAGCTTTATTGAGTCGTTGAAACAAATTTCTATCTGTTTACTCTCAAAAGCTAAACTAAGGGTTTTTCTTTACATCTAATTTTTTTCCTAAATAAATATTAAAGGTTTCTGTTACCTCTCCTGATCTTTTTAAGGATATTTGCGTCACTTTATTCCATTTTTCAAAGTATTGACTATATTTTATTCCTGTTTTTTCATCTTCGGCAAATCTTTCTGTTGTAATATAAATTCCGTTTTTACCCCTTAATTCTTCTTGGGGCGGATGCCAGTAGTCAAACCCTCGACTATCATTGCTAAAACAGGTTACAGGTATATTTGTTAGAGGTGCGATCGCCATTCCTATATAACCGCCTAAATAATAGTGATTGGTGAAAATAAAATCCCCTTGACTTAATGCTTGATTAAATTCAAGAGAATCCGCCAATAATCCCCTTAATTGTACTATATCAATTAATTCGGTGGAGGGATCATTTTGGGGGGCGATAATACCATTGAAAAACACATTCTGATTTGGTTTTTGTAGTAAACCGATTTGAAAATGCAATAACCCAATGGCAAAAATAGTAATAATACACAGAAAAGATAAATAAAGCCAACGATAAACTATTTTACGGCTATATTTAAACCATCTACTTGTATAATCCCCTAAAATAAGCGTTAATCCCCAAAAACCCGGCATTGACCATGTTGGTAGTATTTGTGTCACTGCACCTAACAAGGTAAAACCAATGGTTAAGGGTAAAGATACCCAAAGGATTAATCTATAGCCATAGTTAGTAAATTGGTTTAATTGTCGATCATCGTCTTTGTTTTTCCATAATAAACTTTTTCCCGTTATCCACCATAAAGGAAAACCAAAACTAGGGAATAGATAACCAATTCCTGCTAAAGCAGTAATAAGAATATTGAGTAGATTGATGTTAACGGCGGTAGGATGTTGTGATTGAAAACGCCCCGATAATTGAAATCCGAAGGAAACCCAATTATGTTGCCAATTCCAGTATAAAAGGGGAAAGAGGGTAATGATAAAACAAATTACGCCCAATATTAACCAATTAGAAGTAAAAACCTTTCGATAAGGAGGATTAAATAGGCAAAATCCCACCAATCCTAAACCGAGAATAAAGCCATGATATTTACTTAAACAGGCTAACCCGACACAAATACAGATGATGACTATGCGATAACTCGGCTTATATTCCGTAAAACAGGCATCTTGCCTGTAATTTTGCTCATCCTGCCTGTTACTATAATTGTTTAAGGGAATAATAAATTCTTCTGTAGCGTAATATAGAGTAAGAGTCCAAAAAAAAATCAGAGGCACATCTGGTAAAGTTAAAACCCCGATCGCAACGATAAATATAGGGATTAAAGAGGCTATAATCAAGGAAAATAATCCACTTTGAGAACCAAATAACTTTTTACCTGTCAAATATAATAGATATAAACTCGCCGTAGAGGTAATCAACGTACCGATTCTAATGGTAAACTGATTAACCTCTCCCGTTAGCCATACCCCCATGCCAGTGGTTAAAGCCACAAAAAGGGGATGATCAAAATAACTCCAGTCCAAATTATAACTATAGAGATAGTAATAGGCTTCATCATATCCGGAGTATAAAAATAAGGCGATAATTGTACGGATAATTAATCCTAACACTAGAACGGAAAGGACGGGATAAGATGAAAAATAGAGGTTTTTAAGTTTGATCATTGATTCTAGTGATGAATCTTTCACTAATTGAAGTTAATATATAGGGTGAAAAATGTTGGTAAGTCCATTATCATTTTAAGTTGAATGCGTCTGTTAAAATTGTCCATTTTAGATTTATACTTGTTCCGGGAGTTGATTCCCCCCTTTATTTTTAGTGTTGCAATTTTCTCTAGCTTAGGAGTTGCGATCGCAACTTTGTCAGATTTAAGTTATAAAATAATAAATGCGGACTTACCTTTTATTTATGCCCTACAAATATTTTTCTTAAAGATACCCGAATATGTAGCTTATGCACTCCCCATTTCTGTATTGTTAAGCACATTGATCACTTATAGTCGTCTGAGTAAAGATAGTGAATTGATTGCTTTTTATAACTGTGGTTTAAGCATTTATCGGTTGGTGACACCTGCGTTAATTTTAAGTTTAATTGTTACGGGAATAACCTTTATTTTAAATGAATTAATTGTTCCCAATGCTAATTATCAAGCCTCAACAATTTTAGTAGATCAAATCAATGAACAAAGACAATTTTTATTAAGAAAAGATATATTTTATCCTGAATATATAAACATCCAAGAAAATAATGGACGTAATTATAAATACTTAAAAACTCTATTTTATGCTCAAAAGTTTGATGGGAAAGATATGCAATCATTAACTATTTTAGATACAGAAAGAAAGGGTTTAAATAAAGTTATAATTTCTGAGAGAGGTGCGTGGAATAGTCAAGAAAAGGTGTGGGATCTCTTTAATGGATTTATTTATGATATAGCAAAAAATCCTATAAAAGCCGAGGGAAAATTTTTTGAAAAAACTCAAATTTCCTTGCCAAAAACACCATTAGAATTAGCCTCTAAAAGTAGAGATCCTTATGAAATGAATATTATTCAATCATTAGAATATATAAAATTATTAAGACTGTTAGGGGATGATAAAAGCGTTTTAATTTTTGAAGTTCGTACCGCGCAAAGAATTTCTTTTCCCTTTGTGTGTATAATATTTGCCCTTGTAGGTTCATCACTGGGTTCGCTTCCGAATAATGGGAGTAAAGCCACCAGTTTTGGCTTATGTGTTGCTATTGTTTTTTTTTACTATTTGGGTAGTTTTATGATTAGTAGTTTAGGATTAATTGGGCTAATTTCACCGTTAATGGCGGCATGGATTCCGAATCTAATTGGCTTACTAATTGGGGGATATTTATTAGCAAGAGAAAACCATTAAGATTGGCTCTCTTACTTTGAGTTATACTCAGGAGGGGCATAATTTCAGATCAGGGGCAGTAGGCAACAAGCAACAGTATTACTTAAAATTCCACATGACAGGGTTATCATCTAAATATTTAGTAACGCTTTCTCCTATGTCCCTAATTTGCTC
Organism: uncultured Cyanobacterium sp.; assembly: GCA_964409355.1. Taxonomy (GTDB): domain Bacteria; phylum Cyanobacteriota; class Cyanobacteriia; order Cyanobacteriales; family Cyanobacteriaceae; genus PCC-10605. Next base: position 3,527 of record CAYPDC010000150.1, on the reverse strand, counting down.
AATGTCTTCTAGGCTTAACTCTATTTCCCCTGCTTGGGCGTTTTCTTTCACCTGTTGAGCATTTCTTGCCCCTACTATGGCATTGGTTTGGGGTTGTTGAATTAGCCATGCGATCGCAACTTGGGCTGATGTACAATTATACTTATGGGCAAAGGGTTGTAATTGAGATAAAGCCTGTTTCACTCTTTCCCAGTGAGGGGGTTGCAATAAACGATGATCTTTGCGATGATCCCCTTCAGCAAATGTGGGATTATCCCCGAATTTTCCTGTTAAAATACCTTGACAAAGGGATGAGTAAGCAAGAATAGAGATATTATTTTCCACACAGTAGGGTTGAATTTCCTTTTCCACAAGGCGCCAAAATAAAGAATAGGGCGGTTGAATACTGTCGATTTGCCCATATTCACAAGCAGAGGCTAACTGTTGCTTAGAAAAATTAGAAACCCCGATCGCCCTTATTTTACCATCCCTCTTTAACTCATTCAATGCCCTCATGGTTTCTTCTATGGGTACAATTTCACTATTCCAAGTACCAGAAGGCCAATGAATCTGGTATAAATCAAGATAATCCGTCTGTAGATTTTTTAGGGAATTATGACAAGCAGAAATCACCTGCTCATATTTTAGGTGATTAGCAAACACCTTACTGGCATAAATTACCTTATCCCTAACATCCTTCAAGGCTTCCCCGACAATTCTCTCCGAATGCCCCTCTCCATAAACTTCTGCTGTGTCAATGGTAGTGATACCAGAGTCCACTGCTTGACGAATGGCGCAGATACTCTCCTCATCTTCAATACCAACCCACATTCTTTTTCCTGCTTGCCATGTACCCATTATGATGGGGGTGATATAAATATCGGATTTGCCTAGTTGTCTAGTTTTCATTTACCTATTTTCCTGTACTTGTTATATTAGTAGCTTTAACTTATCTTACAGACCTTCCTCGACTAATTTATCATAATAACTGTAGAAGAACCACATTTTAAATAAAAAAATTGTTAATAGTTTGGGCAATAAATTCTATATTTTCTAGTGATAATTCTGGGTAAATAGGTAAACTTAAAACCTCTTTTGCCAATGCCATAGATACAGGATTAGGTGAATATTTGTCTTTATATACTGGTAATTGATCTTGAGGAATGGGATAATAAATCATCGATCCTATACCGTTTTTGGCTAAGTATTCCCTTATTTCTTCTCTTATGTTATCTTTTACTCTAATAGTATATTGATGAAAAACGTGACCTTTACTAATATAAGGTGTAATAATATTTTCTTGATTTGCTAATAGTTGATTATAGGTTTCTGCAATTTTTCTCCTTGCTTGATTCCACTGAGTGATATATTTTAACTTGACTCTTAAAACACAGGCTTGTAAACTATCAAGACGAGAATTATAACCCAATAATTCATGGTGATAATTCTTTTTTGAACCATGAACTCGCAACATTTTCGCTAATTCTGCAATATGATCATCATTAGTCACAATCATTCCTGCATCTCCGTAAGCCCCTAAGTTTTTAGTGGGATAAAAAGAATACGCCCCAACATCCCCTAAATTGCCGACATATTTCCCCATTAAAGTATCTTTTAAAGATGATTGACAATTTTGCTCACAATCACCACAATCACCGTGATAAATAGCACCAAAGGCTTGGGCGCAGTCTTCTATTACTCTTAAATTGTGGGTTTGGGCAATTTCTCTAATTTTGGTCATTGCCGCTGGTTGCCCATAGAGATGCACGGGAATAATTGCTTTGGTACGGGGTGTGATTTTTTCTAAAATTGCGCTAACATCAATATTAAAGGTAGTCGCACTAATATCTGCAAAAACAGGCGTTGCCCCTATAATACTAATAGATTCGGCAGTGGCATAAAAGGAAAATGAGGTAGTAATCACTTCGTCTCCCTCTCCAATATTTAAAGCCCTTAAGGCGATAATTAATGCGTCGGTGCCTGAGTTAACCCCGATGGCGTGTTTTATCCCTAAATATTCGGCTATTTCCGTTTCTAAGGCAGTTACTTCTGAGCCTAAGACAAATTGAGTTGATTCTAAAACAGATGCGATCGCACCATCAATTTCGGGTTTTAAAGATTGATATTGGGACTTTAAATCGAGAATGGGAATTTTCATGAATTAACGACTAAGACGATGATTAATCTTAGAGTTTACACTATTTTTAACCACTGAAAAAGTATTAGACTTCTGGTAGAAATCGGGCTACAAACCCGAAATACGGGGGAAAAATGTTCATTTTTAGGGATCTCTATTCGCAATTAAATTTATCTGGCAGAGTTTATGGCGCAAGGTCTTCTTCCCACATTAAGATAAAAACGGAGCTTTTCTGTCTCTCTCAATTTCTAAGTTTAGGAGTTACAAGCTATTTTTTCCCGCCGTAAAAACAACGAATTTATCCTTGATCCATACTATCAAAGACTCCGACAAGAATTAATCGTGAGTTCATTGGGATTGGCAGGGGTTTTTGTAGGGGGGACTTTGTGGTTTTGGTTAGTAGAGAAATGGTCACTGTTAGATTCTGCTTATATGACAATGATTACCCTCTCTACCGTAGGTTTTGGGGAAGTTAACCCCCTTGACGAGCGATCGCGCCTTTTCACTATGGTATTAATCTTAACAGGTATTCTTGTCATCGGTTATATGGTGAATCGCTTTACAGAGGCATTTTTACAAGGTTATTTTCAATATGGTATTCGTTTAAGACAAAAAAGAAAAGTGATTGACAAACTAGAAGGACACTATATATTATGTGGTTTCGGGCGCATGGGTTCTTATGTTGCCAAAGAATTTAACGATGAGGAGATTTCCTTTATTATCCTCGATTCCGAGCAAGAGGAAGTAGAAAAAGCCAGTCAAATGGGTTATTTAGCCATTCAAGGAGACGCTACCCTCGATGAATATTTACTCTTAGCAAAAGTGGAAACCGCTACTTGTGTAGTTGCGGCTCTCAGTTCCGATGCGGATAATCTTTATACCGTTATTTCCGCTAAGGCTCTTAATCCTACCATCAGGGCGATCGCCCGTGCTAGTACCGAAGAAGCCGTCAAAAAATTAGAACGGGCTGGAGCAGATGCTGTTGTATCACCATATATGACAGGCGGGAAAAGACTAGCCTCCGCCGCCTTGCGCCCTCAAGTGATGGATTTTGTCGATGGTATCCTCAGTGGCGGTGACAAATCTATTTATTTAGAAGAATTTTTATTAGACGAAAAAACCTGCCCTTGTTTAGGGCAAACCCTAATTGAAGCGGGTTTAAGGGCAAAATCTGGTGCGTTGGTGGTAGCCATTCGTCGCAGTAACGGCATTCTCATCGCAGGACCGACAGGAGGTAGTATTATGGAAGCTGGAGACTCATTAATTTGTATGGGTACAGCAGAGCAGTTAAAAATTCTTAATAATATTTTAATGCCTATTTCCAGCCCTAGAATACCGAAAAAAAAGATCAGTAACGAGTAAAGAGTAAAGAGTAAATTGAGAATTTTGGAGCATTTTTCACCTCATCACC
>CAYPDC010000149.1:0-9655 GCA_964409355.1 uncultured Cyanobacterium sp. | reverse complement strand
AACCCGAAACCTGAAACCTACCTAAATCAACAATTCTTATATCGAACTGAGGTTAGCCAAGATGCGATCGTACCTTCTCAATTTTTTATTGTCGCCATTTCTCCTTTGAATCTTTGTTGAAAATAGTCATTTTTAATAGTCACTGTCAAAAATAATCATTTCTAGCCTTTGGATGTTGTTACCCTGCCATAGTTGTTTTAACTTTGTCGCAGGTACGGTTAAATATAACACATCGTTACTTTGTAATTCTGTAGTAAGTAAATTCCAACCGTGAATATTATAACCTTCCCTAGCAATATATAAAGGCACAATATCCCCCTCCGCAGCGATATTTTCCACTACTTTCCCCGCAAAAGGGTGATTAGCAGTAATCAAAGTGGCGATCGCAACCCATAACAAATCATCAGTCATGCCATTACCTAAAATTTTACCGCCTAGAGCGGCAGCCGCAAAGGAATAAGTAGCCAATTCACTAGGAGAAAATACATTTTCAAATTGAAAGACATCCTGCACAGATTCAGTAAATTGATTATCTTGGATACGCAAAACAACGGGGATTTTCGGGATTAAGGCTTTAGCCGTCAAGGCGATTTCGACATTTATCATATCATTGCTAGTAACTACAATAATGCCGTTTGCCCCTTCAAGATGTGCAGCCTGTAGAGTTTCAGCGAGGGTAGCATCTTCGAGAATGATAGGAATACCGAGCGATCGCACCGAGTGTAAAAAACGATTATTATGATCTGATTCTATGACGACTATATCATGGCCTTGCTGTTTTAACTCCCGAATAACTTCCATACCCACATTACCCAAACCACACACAACATAATGGTTTCCCGTAGGCACTTTCGCCGCATCTAAAAACTGCTTGAAACGACTACCTAAAACAAAATCATTGAGTAAAGCATAAAAAATACCCACAATTCCCGCACCAATAATCATCATGACGGCAGTAAAAATTTTAATGGCATCAGGGGCGGATTCCGCTACTTCCTCTTTTCCCCCGGCACCAGTAATCATACCCACGCTAAAATAAAGAGCATCTACGGGAGAAATATGAGTATTTACCATCACATAAGTTAAACTGGCAAGGGCAATTAAAACTATTAAAGTCAGTGTCACCATCATTACAGGATGCACATACTGCTTATAAGTGCTTAAATTGAAAAACAGTTTAAACCATTGTTTCCATAAAAAACGGGATTTGCGTTTAAATTTAGTTTGATGGGCTACGATCAAATGATCTCCTAACTCTAGTTTTTGCCCTGTTTTTACTCCTGTGACTAAATCCATTTCTCCTCTTTTGGGGAGATAATAAATCAACATTTGTTCTCGGTTATCCCATAATTGTGCTAAACTGACTCCATACCAAGGGTGATCTTGATCAATTATTTCCTCATGTAATGACCATGTATGGTCAAATAGTCGAAGATGTCCGATGGTTTTACTACCCAATGCAGAAAAAGCAAAAATTGGAGCGGCTAAACGGGCAACGCTCATGGTTAAATGATCAGTAACGGTATAGTCTAATCTTTGTCCAAGGGTTTGATTGTAAAGACGATTAACAATGCGAATTTTGGGGTTTAATGTCTTTGCTTGAGTCAATATTGCTATGTTTAAAGCATCATCATTACTGGCTAAAACTATAGTATTAGCTTCTTTGATTCCTGCTTCTAACAATAGTTGCGGTGAGCGTAAATCTCCCATTATAATTCTATCATCTTCTCTGATTAATAAGGGGCGATCGCTCAATCCCACCACCTGCGCACCTTGTTGTTTTAATAGTTGATAGATTTTGTAACCAGTGCGACCCAATCCTGACACAATAATTAATGGTTTCATTGTTTTATTTCTTTAATCTCGATCGAACCTCGACTAATTTGATCTCAATTATCTCTGACCATGTAAATATGAACTGTAATCCACAAAACAATTAATAGCGATTAATAACCATGGTCGATTTTACCATTAGGCATTTCCAAAAATTAGGATTTTTCCTTGGTAGTTTGGGCTTCTAGCCTGAATTCGGTTCATGTCATTATAAAAAACTAAGGTTCTTCAACACTAAGTATGGTAAATTAATCGTAGAGATAAGCCTATAGAGAACAGACAAAAAGTCAGTCATTATTTCAGTTTATCAAGGGGAATGAACCTTTATGAGCAAAATATTAGCCGGGCGTTATTTAGTGATCAAAACGTTAGCAAGGGGGGGATTTAGTAAAACCTACTTAGCTCATGATACTCATATCCCATCTCAAAGAGTCTGTGTTGTCAAACAGTTTCAACCATTATCCACTAACTTAATTCATCGTCAATCCTTAGAAAAAAGATTTCAAAAAGAAGCAGAAACCCTAGAAAAACTATCTCAAAATAATCAACAAATCCCGAAACTTTACGCCTATTTTGCCATCAAAAATGATTTCTTTTTAGTGCAGGAGTTTATTGAGGGAAAAACCCTTTTAGAAGTAGTACAAACAGAAAAAGTCACGGCGGATTTTGTTATTGATTTACTTAATAACTTATTGCCCGTTTTAGATTTTATTCACAATCAAGGTATTATTCACCGAGATATAAAACCCGCTAACATTATTCTCAGAAATACCGACAATAAACCAGTATTAATCGATTTTGGGGCGGTTAAAGAGTTAATGATGATTGATGATTCTCAAGATAGTAAAAAAAGTACATTGGTAATTGGTACGCCCGGATATATGCCTTCAGAGCAGGTGACAGGACAAGCATTTTATAATACTGATTTATACGCTTTAGGTTTCGTTTGTATTTTTTTGCTCACAGGAAAACACCCGGAAGAATTTGACAGAGATCCTCAGACGGCAAAAGTTTTATGGGCTAAATTTGCACCTAATCTCAATCCCAAATTGAAACAAGTCATTGACAAAGCAGTTGAGTATAATTATCGAGATAGATACGCCACGGCAAAGGGAATGCTAAAAGCCTTAAATTCTCAATATCCCTCCATTAAAAGTTCTGTAATTTTGACGATCGCATCTATCACTTTAGGATCATTAACCCTTATTTTTGCCATTCCTAAATTCTTTAACTATCAAAATCAAAGGGCGAACAATTCACCTGTTGAAAAGACTAATCTAAAAAAAGATCCATGTCCAGATCTCAGAACCCCCCAAACTCAGATACCGAATAATGACAACCATCAAACTTGGCAATGTTTCGCAAATGTTGCCAATATTCCCGAAGGAACTTGGTTCTATGGTGGTAGTACAGCATGGAATAAAATCAATGAGACTGTCAGTCCTCGTTTGAGGCAAGTAATTCCCGAATTTTACCTAACTCACCGAAAACCATTGAATAAGCCCCCCGGTTCTGGTACTGGTATTAGTATGTTATTAGATGATAACCTTTCTTTTTCTCAATCCTCTCGCCCTTTAAAAGCCAGTGAAATGGAAAAAGCAAAAACTAGGGGATTTGAATTACAACAGATACCCGTTGCGATCGATGGTATTGCAGTCATCGTCAATCATGATTTGAATATTGATGGTTTAACGGTAGAACAAATTGTACAAATTTACAGTGGTGAGGTTACTAATTGGCAGGAATTGGGGGGGCAAGATTTAATCATCAATCCCTTAACTCCCCCTTTGGGTAGTGGGGCGACGGGTTTTTTGAGGGCACAAGTTTTAGGGGCTTTAGACTTAGCTGACAATGTCGAGCAAATTGAAACTCCTAGAGATGCAATCAAGAAAGTGGCAGAGGAAACCCTTGATGCTTCCGCTAGTATCTATCTAGCATCGGCGGCAAATCTCATCGGAGAATGTAGTGTTAAACCAGTTGCGATCGCTCTTTCCCCTAAGGATAATTTTGTCAAACCCTATCAAGGAGAATTACCACCCCCCAATGAATGTCAACAAGGAGATATTATCCCTAATTTTTCCGCTTTCAGAAATGACGAATACCCCTTTGTACGCCGTTTATTCGTGGTTATTCGTCAAGATAATACTTTACAAGAAAAAGCAGGTCAAGCCTACAGTGAGTTACTTTTAAGCGATGAAGGACAAAAATTAATCCAAGAATCAGGTTTTATCGCTATTCGTTCCTTTTAAAGTCTTTAAAATCTCATTTTATGGTAGAAATCAGAGAGTATATTGATAAGCTAGGAATAAATCATTTTGGAAAATGGTTTCAGGGATTAAATGCTCAGGCTTCCGCTAAAGTTGTTACTTACTTATCCCGAATTAAACAGGGTAATTTTTCTTCCGTCAAAAGTGTCAATAAAGGTATAGAGGAAAATAAGAGAGGATAAATAGAAATATATGGTTTTAACAAAAAGTTTTCAAGAGACGATCAAAAACAGAGTACAAGAAGATCCAGAATTTCGAGTTTGCTTATTGACAGAAGCCGTTGATTGTTTTTTACAAGGAGATACAGAAACGGGGAAAACGATTTTAAGAGACTATATCAATGCGACTATCGGATTTGAAGAATTAGCTCATCTTACTCAAAAGTCTTCTAAAACTTTGATGAGAATGCTAAGTAATAAGGGCAATCCCTATGCGAATAATCTGTTTGAAATTATCTACTATCTTCAGATGAAAGAAGGTTTCAAATTAAAAGTATTTGTGTCTGATTGATTTTAAATAAATCAGCCATTCCCTCTGATAAGATAAAATAAAACTCGTTGGCAGTCATATTAAAATCTATGTTTAAATTTCTCAAACAAGTTACAGATTACGCCAAGGGAAGCGTGGAAGCAGCAAAATACATCGGTAAAGGTTTTGCTGTTACCTTTGATCATATGCAACGCAGACCCGTTACGGTACAATATCCCTATGAAAAACTTATCCCCTCTGAAAGATTTAGAGGTAGAATCCATTTTGAATTTGATAAGTGTATCGCTTGTGAAGTGTGCGTAAGGGTTTGCCCTATTAATCTCCCCGTAGTCGATTGGGAATTTAATAAGGCAGTGAAAAAGAAAGAATTAAAACATTACAGTATCGATTTTGGGGTTTGTATTTTCTGCGGTAACTGTGTCGAATATTGCCCTACTAACTGTCTCTCCATGACGGAAGAATATGAATTGGCAAGTTACGATCGCCACGAACTAAACTATGATAGCGTAGCATTAGGACGCTTACCCACCAACGTGACTCAAGATCCCATGGTGACACCTTTGAAAGAATTAGGCTACTTACCCAAAGGAGTTATTTCCCCCCACGACTTACCCAAAAACAGTCAACGTGCGGGAAAACACCCTGAAGATTTAGTCGAGCAAAAATGATCGAACTAGGAAAGGGCATAATATATTATGCCCCTACGAACTACGAAATACCTACCCCTAAAGTGGTAGGGTTGAAATAAGAAATTATTTTTATTTGTTTTCCCTGTTTCCTGACTTTCAGAAGAAGTCTATACTGTTGAAGAATTTAATTAGAAAGGTAAATTAATATCGTGGAAATTGCTCAAAGCGTTCAATTTATTGCTTTTATCGTCTTAGCCGTCATGATGATTGGCGGAGCATTAGGCGTCGTTTTATTCGATAATATCGTCTATTCTGCTTTCCTCTTGGGGGGAGTATTCTTAACTATATCTGGACTTTATATTCTCCTCAATGCTGATTTTGTCGCCGCAGCCCAAATTCTCATCTATGTAGGTGCGATTAACGTCTTAATTCTCTTTGCCATTATGTTGGTGAATAAAACGGAAGTCTATCAACCCGTTAGGGGGAGAGTTATTCGTCAAGTATCTACTGCTTTAGTGTGTATCGGCTTATTTGCTTTATTAAGCACTATGGTTTTGGCTACCCCTTGGCAATTATCGAATGTTTCCCCTGCGGTAGTGGAAAATACTATAGTTGCGATCGGCAAACACTTTTTCAGTGATTATTTGTTACCCTTTGAAATTGCCTCTGTCTTATTATTAATGGCAATGGTAGGGGCGATTATTTTGGCGCGCAGAGATTTAATCCCCGAAGCCCAAAAAACTTCTGAAATTTATACCACTTCTCTTACTTTACCTGAACAACCTAGAGAATTGGTCACTACCAGTAATGATAACAATTAGACATAGCCTAATTTAATTTATTTTTTTGTTAGCGCGTAGGGGCATAATATATTATGCCCTTACGGGGTTCGGTTCTCTTAAAATATCGATTAGACATCGACTTAATTCGGGCTAGAAGCTCGAACTACCAACGAAAAATCTTAACGTTTAAATAATTAAAATGGAAATACAATTAGAATATTTTTTACTTTTAGCCGCCGCTTTATTTTGCATCGGTATTTATGGTTTAATTACTAGCCGTAACGCAGTTAGAGTTTTAATGTCGATCGAACTTTTACTCAATGCGGTTAACATTAATTTGATGGGATTTTCTAACTATTTAGATCCTGCGGAAATTAAAGGGCAAATATTTACCGTTTTTGTCATCACTATCGCTGCCGCAGAAGCCGCCGTTGGTTTAGCTATTATTCTTGCTATTTACCGTAATCGTGACACCATTGATATGGAGAAATTTAACCTCCTCAAATGGTAAATTAGAATTAAGAATAAAGAATTAAGAATTGAGGATAATGTAAGATTAATAGTTACCTAAATTATTTTACTTTTAGTGAATTTTTTTGTCAATATAAAATAAATATTGGAGAATATACTATGACAACTATAGACATTAATCAAGCATTACCAAAAATAACAGAGCTTTTAGAAATCGCCTCAAAAGGGGGTGAAATTATTATTACTAAAGATAATCAATATTGGGTAAAATTAGTACCAGTTAATCAGTTCGAAACTAATGAATTATTATATCAAAACTTTGAGTATTCTTTAGAAAAAATTATTAAAAAAACTGTTGAAAATGATGAAATATTAACACCCCAAGAAAGAGTAACAAATTGGTTAAATTTTGTAGAAACTTTACCTAAAACCAGTGTTAATTTACCTGATTTTGCCTTACATCGTGACAGTATCTACGAGGATGAATATTAATGATTAAATATTTACTAGATACTAATATTTTACTGAGGGTAGCAGATACTTCATCATCTCAACATAGTTTAGCAATTAATGCTATTAAAGAAATCTTAAATATAGGAAATAAATGTGTAATTACAGCACAAGTATTAGTCGAATTTTGGGTAGTAGCCACACGTCCAAAAGAGGTTAATGGCTTAGGATGGACACCAAAAGAAACTAGAGAAAAAATTAATCAATTTATCATTCAATTTATTTTATTGGAAGAAACATCAGACATTTTTCCTAATTGGCTAAAATTGGTAACAAATCACGATATTAAAGGAAAACGTACCCATGATATTAGGCTTTTAGCAGTAATGAAAACTAAGAATATTAGTCATTTATTAACTTTTAATCCTCAAGACTTTATTCAACTTACTGAAGTTGTTATTGTTCAACCTCAAACTCTTATTAATATTAATAATTCTTGATTTTCAACTTATGAGAAACGAAGTAAACGAACCGATTTTAAATTCTCTTTTTGAAGAAACCATCGCAGTATTGGTTTATCACCTGAGTTCGATGAAAAAATCATTTATAATAAAATATTGATTTTATTCATTATTCATTATTCACTATTCATTATTCATTAAATGCTGATTTTTAAAGAACTAATCTTAGAAAATTTTGGTCCTTATAATGGTAGAAATGTTATTGATTTAGCACCGAAAGCTGATAAGAATGAAGCACCAATTATTCTTGTTGGTGGCATGAATGGTGGCGGGAAAACGACTTTAATGGATAGTATTAGATTAGCACTTTATGGCAGGAGAGCAGATTGTTCTAGTCGAGAAAATTTAGGTTATAAAGACTTTTTAAATCAGTGTGTTAATAAAAATATTGCTTTAGGTGAAAAAACTAAAATTGAGTTGAAATTTGAGCATATTATTAATAATCAATGGGTTGAGTTAAAAATAATTCGTTTTTGGGAAAAAAATAGTCGAGATGGTAGCGATAATCTTAGTATTTTAGAAGGGGATTATCCTGAATTAAATTTAACGGAAAATTGGGATGATTATATTGAAAAATTTTTACCTTTAGGTATTTCTAATCTATTTCTTTTTGATGGTGAGCAAGTTAAGGAATTAGCAGAACAAGAATTACCAACTACTTCTGTGGTTGATGCGATAAAATCTCTTTTAGGGTTAGAATTAGCCGATAAATTAGCCCTTGATTTAGATGTTTTGGTTAGTCGTAAACAAAGAGAAATTGATGCCTATTCTGATTCTAAAGAATTGATAGATATTGAAACAGAATTAGTTAGTTTAGAAACGGAAAAGAAGAATTATCTTGATAGTTTAAAAGAAGAAGAAAATAAACTCAAAAAAATTAATAAAAATTATCGTCAAGCCTTTAATAGTCTTCAAGAAATGGGGATAAAATTAGCTACGGAAAAAGAAAATTTAAAAGGTAAAAGGATATTATTAGAAACTCAAATAGAGGAGAGACGATCGCACCTTCAACAATTATCAGCTAAAACTTTACCCTTAGCATTAATGGAGGATTTATTAGGAGAATTAGAAGTTGAATTAACACAACAATCTAAATTACAACAGTTAAAAATTTCGCAATCTTTATGGCAAGAAAAAGACAATAATTTATTAGAGTTTTTAGATAAAATTGAGACTGATAGTAATATTTTTAGTCAAATTAAAGAGTATTTATATCAAGAAGAATTAAAGATTAATCAACAGCTAAATTCTCAGAAAATTTATTTACCTATAGAAGAAAATACTATCTCTAATTTTAATAATATTGTCAAATATAGATTACCTCAACAAAAAGAAGAAACGGAAAAAAAAATTGGAGAATTAAATAAGTTAGAAAGAGAATTAATTGACCTTGAACAAATATTAGCACAGATGGATTCTCCTAATAAATATAAACAAATAGAAGCAGAATATAAACAACAAGAAAAGGCATTAATACAGGCAAAAAGTAAGTGTGAAATACTGAGAAAAAATTTGGATAGTGTAGAGAGAAAAATAAATCAGGTACGAAAAAAACTTACTAATTATGGCGAAGATAATCTTAAAAATCAACAAGTTAAACATATTTTAGAAGTCTTGCCTAAAGTTAAACAAACCCTCACAATTTTTAAAGAAAAACTCACCTTAAGAAAATTAAATAAACTCGAATCAGAAGTTACTAATTGTTTCCGTTATTTACTCCATAAATCTAATTTTATCAGCAAAGTTGCGATCGCATCTGACACATTTGCCTTATCATTGTACAATGAACAAGGGAACTTAATGGAAAAAAATCGACTATCCGCAGGAGAGAAACAGATACTAGCAATCTCTTTATTATGGGGATTAGCGAGGGTTTCGGAGAAAAATTTGCCCATTGCCATTGACACCCCCCTAGGAAGATTAGACTCATCTCACCGTCAAAACTTAATCGAGCGTTATTTTCCTAGTGCCTCTCATCAAGTGATATTATTGTCCACTGATACAGAAATAGGAGAAAAAGAAGTCAATTTCCTTCGAGAAAAAAATGCGATCGCCAAAGAATATCTTTTAGAGCATGATAACAGAAAAAATCAAACCATCATCAAACAAGGATATTTTATTTAGAAATCAAAGATATTTACAAGGAGAGTGTTAGGTTATCTGAGTTCGACATAAAATCTTAAGTGATGAAAGGTGTCAGGTATCAGGGGATG
>CAYPDC010000148.1:0-9666 GCA_964409355.1 uncultured Cyanobacterium sp. | reverse complement strand
GGTGATGGGGTGATGGGGTGATGGGGTGATGGGGTGATGGGGTGATGGGGTGATGAGGGGAGATGAATTAAAATAAATCAAGAAATAAATTACAAACCATAATTAAGTTTAGTAAATAATTAAAAGAAAATCAATTTATGATCAATTTACCTCAATCTCCCTTAATTTTAACTCCTAAATCCGCACCCCAAACCCCGAAATCAGATAATCTCATTCTCGATATTCAAGGGATGAAATGTGCCGCCTGTGTCAAAGCAGTGGAAAAACAAATTACTCGTCATCAAGGGGTAATTTCCGCTCAAGTTAATCTCATAACTGCGATCGCATCTATTGAATATGAAAAAGGCTCAATTCAACCTCAATCTTTAGCGGATAAATTAACCGCATTGGGATTTAAGAGTGAAGTGAGAAAGGGAGAAGGGGATGAGGCACAACGAAAAGCCAAAATTGAAGAAAATAGGAAACAAGAGCAGAAAAAAAGACTTTATGAGTTAATTAGTGCAGGTTTTCTGCTGATTTTTTCCACTATTGGACATTTACATAATTTTGGCATTCATACAGGGGAATTTTTTAGCAATATTTGGTTTCATTGGGCATTAGCTACTCTTGCTTTATTGATACCGGGGAGAGAAATTTTACTCAACGGTTGGCAGGGGTTATGGAATGGTAAACCCAATATGAATAGTTTAGTGGGCATCGGTACAACTACCGCTTATTTAACCAGTTGTGTCGCCTTAATTTTCCCTGAGTTGGGTTGGGAATGCTTTTTTGATGAGCCAGTAATGTTATTAGGGTTTATCTTTTTAGGTAGGGTATTAGAATCTAATGCCCGAAATAGGGCGATGGAATCCTTAGAAACTTTACTGGGATTAAAACCCCAATTCGCCCGTTTAGTAGGAAAAGATAACTATAACGAAGATGTAGGAGTAAAAATTCCTGCGGTGGGTGTTAAACCTTCGGAGTGGGTAAGGGTATTATCTGGGGAGCAATTTCCCGTTGATGGAGTTATTGTCAAAGGAGAAACTACCGTTGATGAGGCTTTATTGACGGGGGAATCTTTACCAGTGTGCAAAACAGAAGGTAATAAGGTTTCTGCCGGTACAATTAATCAACAACATAGTGTCATTGTGGAAGCAGTTAACACGGGCAATAATACTATCTTAGGGCAAATTATCGCTACGGTAGAAAACGCTCAAACCCGTAAAGCGCCCATTCAAAAGTTAGCGGATGTGGTATCTGGTTATTTTGCTTATGGAATAATGGCGATCGCATCTTTGACGTTTTTATTTTGGTATTTTTATGGCACGGAAATTTGGACTAATTTACTAACAGAATTAAACACCACAAAAACCATTCTTAGTGTAAAATTGGCAATAGATGTTTTAGTGATAGCTTGTCCTTGTGCATTAGGGTTAGCCACTCCCACAGCGATATTAGTTGGTACAACCATCGGTGCGGAAAAAGGACTTCTCATCAAAGGAGGAGATATACTAGAACAAATCCAAAACTTGAAAACCATTGTTTTCGACAAAACAGGCACATTAACCGAGGGGTTTCCATCGATCACTGATATTATACCGCTCGATGATGATTATAGTCCACAAAAACTTCTACAAATCGCCTCTAGTTTGGAAATAGTAGCAAATCATCCCCTCGCCCAAGCTATCATCAAAGAGGCAGAAAAACAGTCTTTAACTATCCTCAAAACCCACGAATTAAGCACAGAAGCTGGAAAAGGAGTCAAAGGTATTATCTCCCTTGATGAACAATTATCATGGTTTTATCTTGGTAATGAACAATGGTTAGGGGACAATAATATCATTATAACTCCAGAAGTGAATAGGAAAATTACAGCCCTTGGGGCAGGAAAAACCGTTATATACATTGCTCAAAATCGCCAAATTATCGGTTTAATCACTCTTTTAGACCAAATTAGACCTTTTGCCCGTAAAACCGTCCAAGAATTGCGAGAAATGGGATTAGAAGTAATCATGATGAGTGGCGATCGCACCGAGGTTGTCAAATATATTGCGAAGCAAGTAGGTATCAAAAAATATTACGGAAGCCTAACCCCTCAAGGGAAATGTGATTTAATCCGACAAATTCAGGCACAAAACCCGAAGCAATTAGTGGCAATGGTAGGAGATGGTATTAACGATGCACCTGCGATGAATACCGCCGAAGTTGCGATCGCCATGGCACAAGGGGCAGAAGTTGCCTTAAAATCAGCAGGGATAGTTTTAACCAGAGGCAAACTACCAGATTTAATCACCGCCATTAACCTTAGTAAAGCGACACTAAGAAAGATTCAACAGAATTTATTTTGGGCATTAAGCTATAATTTAGTAGCCATTCCTATGGCAGTAGGTTGCTTTTTACCCTATCAACATTTCTGGTTAAATCCTAGCACCGCCGGGGCTTTTATGGCTTTTAGTTCTATTTTTGTAGTAACAAATTCCCTTTTACTCAAATCTTCTTTTAAGCAATAATTTATCAAGACGAGAAGTAAAATAGCCTGATTTATAACCCATGAGAAGAAAACGTTTTAAACATCATTTAGACACCATAATTGATATATTGAATGGCTATCAAATAGTTTTAAATTACAGTTATTTTGCTGAGAAGGATTTAGAATGCAAATTCTCGTCAGAATCGTAACGGATGAAATCGAGTATCAAAAACAGTCTCACGGAATAATTTTCAGTTAAAATAGAATCGATAATTCCCATTACCATTGCCATGTCATGTCTGAAGAAAGATTAAAAAGAGTAGAAATCCTCTTAGAAACCTGTGCTAAGATGAGCGTTAACAATCAATCCGATATTCAGGAATTAAAGGCGTTAACGGAGCGTAATAGCCAACAAATTGAGCGTAATGATGAACAAATTGAACGTAATAGTCAACAAATAGATAGATTAACCATTCAAATGGCTTCTCTGAGTGAAATGTTTAGGGAGAGTATTCAGGTAATGAAGGCAATGCAATCAGAAATAAAAGGTTTACAAACAGAAAATAAAAGAATACTAGATCATTTATTCGGAGAGAATCAAGACTAGCAATCTCATCAAATAAATCAAATCCCACTGATATATTATGTCTGAAGAAAGATTAAAAAGAGTAGAAATCCTCTTAGAAACCTGTGCTAAGATGAGCGTTAACAATCAATCCGATATTCAGGAATTAAAGACGTTAACAGAGCGTAATAGTCAACAAATTGATAGATTAACTATTCAAATGGCTTCTCTGAGTGAAATGTTTAGGGAGAGTATTCAGGTAATGAAGGCAATGCAATCAGAAATAAAAGGTTTACAAACAGAAAATAAAAGAATACTAGATCATTTATTCGGAGAGAATCAAGACTAGCAATCTCATCAAATAAATCAAATCCCACAATTAATTTTCCCCACTCACTTATGGGAAATTTCCCTAAATAAACCTGAGTTCGGTATAAAATTTTAGGTGATGTAAAGGTATCGGGTGTCAGGCGATGCACTGAGCGTAGCCGAAGTGTGTCAGGTATTAGGTTCAAGAATTTATAAAAAATATATCTAAATCGATTTTATGATGTTCAATTCGGGATATTAAATATTTAATCTTCAGAAAAAAAACCGCCAAACCTGCTACATTTCGACTACGCTCAATGCACCGCCTGATGCCTGAAACCTGCCTTTATACTATATTCTTACATCGAACTGAGGTTAAATAACAGTGTACAATGGGAAGATTGATCTTAATTTTCTGTTAAGCAGTATGAAAAAAATCTCTTATCTTTTATTAGCGATCGCACTTTTCTTTTCAACTTTCTTATTCAATCCTGAAGTTGCTAACGCTTACACAGAAGAAGAAAAATTATTGCTTCAGTCTTGGCGTTTAGTCAATGAGGCTTATGTGGATGATTCTTTTAATAATCAAAATTGGTGGTTTGTTAGACAACAATTCTTGAAAAGAACTTTACATAACAAAGAAGAAGCCTATCAAGCTATTGGCGAAATGTTAGCGACTTTAGATGATCCTTATACTCGCTTTTTGCCTCCTCGACAATATCAAAATCTCCAAATTACCACCTCTGGAGAATTATCAGGCATTGGCTTACAAATTAGTATCAATGCGGAAGATAAGCAGTTAGAAGTAGTTACTCCTTTACCTAATTCCCCTGCGGAGTCGGCGGGAATTCAACCGAGGGATCAAATTTTAACCATTGATGGTATTGATACTCAAACCTTGACTTTAGATCAAGCCGCCAATAAAATTAGAGGTCAAATTGGTACTTTAGTAACTCTGGAAATCAAAAGTAAAAAAGACGGTACAATTAAAGAATATCAATTAAAGCGCGATCGCCTCTCCTTAAGTTCTGTTACTGCCCGTTTAGATAGTAGCAATCCCGATTATCCGGTGGGTTATTTACGGCTGAATCAATTTAGTGGCAATGCGAGTCGAGATTTAGCATACGAATTGGCAAAATTAGACAAAGAAGGAGCAAAAGCCTATATCCTAGACTTAAGAAATAATCCGGGAGGATTACTACAAGCAGGAATTGAAATTGCCCGTCTTTGGCTTCCTCCTAGCACAATCGTTTATACTGTTAATCGTCAAGGAGTTTTTGGTAGTTATGATGCTACTGGTAATCAAATAACGAATGCCCCTTTAGTGGTTTTAGTTAATCAAGGTTCAGCTAGTGCCAGTGAAATTTTAGCAGGAGCGTTGCAAGATAATCAACGGGCAACTTTGATTGGGGAAAAAACCTTTGGCAAGGGTTTAATTCAGTCTTTGTTTGAATTGCCAGATGGTGCAGGTATTGCTATTACCGTTGCTAAATATGAAACTCCCAATCATAAGGATATTAACAAAAAGGGGATTAGTCCTAATTTAGAAGTCCCCCAAGATCCTATCAGTTATTTTGAAATCGGTACAGAAAAAGATCTTCAATATCAAGCTGCGATCGCATTCTTAAATGATGGTAAAAATTCTCCCACAATGATTGGGAGACATCTCCATAAATCGGGCTAGAAGCCAGAATTACGGTGCAGAAATCATAATTGTGGGAGAAGTCTAGTGGAAAAAATTAAGGGTTGAATAATATTCAACCCTTACAAATTTATATTAATAAAATTTAACTCCTAACTCCTAACTCTGGTTTATTTAGTTTCAGAAAACTCCGCATCGATAACGTCATCGCCACCATCGTTATTATCTGAGTCAGATGCACTGCCACCAGTAGCATCCGCACCGGGAGTAGCACTTCCAGCCTGTTGATAGACATTCGTACCAATGCTATAAAGGGCTTGTTGTAACTCAGGCATAACAGTTTTTATTTTCTCATCGTCTTCCTGTGCCACCGCTTCTTTTAAGTCTTTGATTAAGCCTTCGGCTTTGGCTTTATCATCTCCAGAGACTTTATCCCCTAATTCAGTGAGTTGTTTTTCTGCTTGATAGACTAAAGAATCAGCTTGGTTTTTCCGCTCGATTTTTTCCCGTCTTTCTTTATCTGCCGCCGCATTGGCTTCCGCTTCTTTCACCATGCGATCGACCTCTGTGTCAGGCAAAGTAGAAGCCCCCGTAATACTGATAGATTGTTCTTTACCAGTACCTTTGTCTTTTGCGGTTACGTTTAAGATACCGTTAGCATCGATGTCGAAGGTAACTTCAATTTGGGGAATGCCACGGGGTGCAGGAGGAATACCGTCTAAGCGGAAAGTACCCAAACTCTTGTTATCTTTGGAAAATTCACGCTCACCTTGTAATACATGAATCTCGACATTAGTTTGACCATCAACCGCAGTGGAGAAGGTTTCAGATTTTTTGGTGGGAATGGTAGTGTTTCTGGGGATAATTTTGGTCATTACACCGCCGAGGGTTTCTACCCCTAAAGATAAGGGAGTTACGTCTAATAAAAGGATGTCTTTGACTTCCCCCGCTAAAACACCGCCTTGAATAGCCGCACCTACTGCTACCACTTCATCAGGGTTAACGGTTTGATTCGGCTCTTTTCCTAAGACTTTTTTAACTACTTCTTGTATCGCAGGAATACGGGTTGAACCACCGACTAATACTACTTCATCGATGTCACTGGCACTTAATTTCGCATCTTTGAGGGCATTTTGCACAGGCACTGCACAGCGATCGATTAAATCAGAACATAATTCCTCAAATTTTGCCCTAGTTAAGTTTAATTCTAAGTGTTTAGGTCCTTCTTGGGTAGCGGTGATGAAGGGTAAGTTAATATCCGCTTGAGTGACGCTAGAAAGTTCGATTTTTGCTTTTTCTGCCGCTTCGGTTAAACGTTGTAAAGCCTGTTTATCTTTGCGTAAATCAATGCCTTCTTTGGCTTTGAAGTCTTCTGCGAGGAAGTCAACGATTTTTTTGTCGAAGTCGTCACCGCCTAAGTGGGTATCTCCAGAGGTTGCTAAAACTTCAAATACTCCGTCACCAACTTCTAAAACAGATACGTCAAAAGTACCGCCCCCTAAGTCAAATACTAAGATGGTTTCATTGCTTTTCTTGTCTAAACCATAGGCAAGAGAAGCGGCGGTGGGTTCGTTGATGATACGTTTTACTTCGATACCTGCAATTTTACCTGCGTCTTTGGTGGCTTGACGTTGAGAGTCGTTAAAATAAGCAGGAACGGTGATTACAGCCTCTTTGACGGGTTCGCCTAAATATTTACTCGCATCTTCGATTAATTTGCGTAAGACTTGGGCGGAAATTTCTTCGGGAGCGAATTGTTTACCTTGCGAGGGACAATCCAACTTCACGTTACCGTTAACATTTAATACTTTATAAGATACTTCTGTGGTTTCGTTGGCTACTTCATCTTGTCTTCTACCAATGAAACGTTTGACGGAATAGAAGGTGTTTTCAGGGTTCATTACCCCTTGACGTTTGGCAATTTGACCTACGAGGCGATCGCCGTTTTTGGCATAGGCAACCACAGAGGGAGTGGTTCTAAAACCTTCAGCATTAGCAATAACAACGGGTTTACCCCCTTCCATTACTGCTACACAAGAGTTAGTCGTTCCTAAATCTATACCTACAACTTTTCCCATAAATAATAACTCCTTTTTCTACTATAATTGAATTTTTATATATGCAAACAACTAAGATTTTGAATAAAAACAGGATAAATTTACTCAATTGCTTATTTCTTTCTCTATATTGAAGGAAAGTGGCTAATTTAAGGTAGTGTAGTTTTCCGTACCTATTTCTCAGTTAAACGAGATCTTATTTATGTAGATATAGCCGTTATTGGGTTACGAAAGATCAATATTTTGACTCCATTGAAGATCCTCGTGTCGATTATTGGAGAAGTCCCATAATCGACATTTTAAGGGCTAAAGCCCTAACTCCTAACTCATTATTCATTACTCGATTTTCCGTCATGTCGAATTTTAAACCGAAAAAGAAAAATCTGCCTTTGAAACCAAAATCTTCTGTTTCTACCCCTTCAGAAAATGCTAATACTGATGAAAATGAATTAAATCCTGATTTGATTTATGGTTGTTATCCTGTTTTAGCGGCGTTGGAAAATGGGCAACAGTTAAACCGTCTTTATCTCAATTCTCGACTGCTTCATGATTCCCGTTTTGAGTCGTTAATTCCTCAAGCTAAGGCAAATGGTACGGTTATTGATGTGGTGGATAATAAAAGGTTAGATCAATTAACGAATAGGGCGAATCATCAGGGAATTGTGGCGACGATCGCGCCTTATGAATATATAGAGTTAGCAGATTTGATTACTCAAGCAAAAAGTGAGACAGAAAACCCCGTGATTATCATCGCCGATGGCATTAACGATCCCCATAATTTAGGAGCGATTATTCGCACGGCGGAAGCCTTTTCTATGCAAGGGTTAATCATACCCCAGAGAAGAGCAGTGGGCATTACTTCCACGGTGCTGAAAGTGGCGGCAGGTGCTTTAGCTTATTTTCCCGTGGCAAGAGTGGTGAATTTGAATCAGGCGATCGCATCTTTACAAGAAGCAGGTTTTTGGATTTACGGCACAATGATGGAGGGTAATTCTTTACCTGAAACTAAATTTGAAGGCTCGATCGGCTTAGTGATCGGCTCAGAAGAAAAGGGCTTAAGTCCTTCCACCGCTAAAGCCTGTGACTTTTTAATTTCCATACCCATGAGCGGAAAAACCCCCAGTTTAAACGCTTCGGTAGCTTCCGCTATTTGTCTCTATGAAATACGCAGTCAATTAAGAATTAAGAATTAAAAATTAAAAACTCGTTACTCATTACCCTATCCAAACTGAAAATTTGAGAATGAAAATCCCCTGCTTTCCCCCTTATTCCTAACCAAACGTTATATTGTAATGAGCAATAATTAATCATCAGTAAAATAAAAAATATGCGTGTAATCTTAATGACAGGTAAAGGCGGGGTCGGAAAAACATCCGTTGCTGCTGCTACGGGGTTAAAATGTGCCGAAATGGGTCACAGAACCCTAGTATTAAGTACAGATCCCGCCCATTCTCTTGCAGATAGCTTTGATCTCGAATTAGGACACGAACCCAAAGCCATTCGGGAAAATCTCTGGGCGGCGGAATTGGACGCACTGATGGAATTAGAGGGTAATTGGGGTGCCGTTAAACGCTATATTACTGAAGTTTTACAGGCTAGAGGCTTAGACGGAGTACAAGCGGAAGAATTAGCTATTCTACCCGGTATGGATGAGATTTTCGGTTTGGTGCGTATGAAAAGGCACTATGACGAGGGGGATTTTGACGTTTTAATCATCGATTCTGCACCTACAGGCACAGCATTAAGATTATTGAGTCTTCCTGAAGTCAGTGGTTGGTATATGAGAAGATTTTATAAACCTTTTCAAAGTATGTCGGCGGCTTTGCGTCCTTTATTTGAGCCAATTTTCAAGCCCATTGCTGGTTTTTCTTTACCTAGTAATGAAGTCATGGATGCACCTTATGAGTTTTATCAACAGATTGAGGCTTTAGAGAAGGTTTTAACGGACAATAGCCAAACTTCCGTTAGATTAGTCACAAATCCTGAAAAGATGGTGATTAAGGAGTCTCTCAGGGCTCATGCCTACTTGAGTTTGTACAATGTTTCTACGGACTTAGTTATCGCTAATCGTATCATTCCTGAAGAAGTAGAAGATCCGTTTTTCCAAAAATGGAAGGCAAATCAAAACATCTATAAACAAGAGATTTATGACAACTTCCATCCTTTACCAGTGAAGGAAGTGCCATTGTATTCAGAGGAAATGTGCGGTTTACAAGCATTAGAAAGACTAAAAGATACTTTATATGAGATTAACGAAGATCCGAGTAAAGTTTATTATCAAGAAAATACCATTAGGGTAGTTCAAGAAAATAATAATTATAGTCTTGAATTGTATTTACCCGGTATTCCCAAACAACAAATCAAACTGAATAAAACAGGGGATGAGTTAAACGTGAGAATCGGCAATCACCGCCGTAATTTAGTCTTACCTCAAGCCTTAGCGGCTTTGAGTCCTTCTGGGGCGAAAATGGAGGATGATTATTTAAAAATCAAGTTTGCTAATAATTAGGAATGAGTAAGGAGTAATAAGTCATCACCCTATCCCCTCATCACCCTATCCCCTCATCACCCTATCCCCTCATCACCCTTTCCCCTCATCACCCTATCCCCTCATCACCCTATCCCCTCATCACCCCATCCCCCT
>CAYPDC010000147.1:0-9676 GCA_964409355.1 uncultured Cyanobacterium sp. | reverse complement strand
TAATAACAAACAAAGAACAAGCTATCAGTAATTATCTCAAAAAAGATTTTAGTCATGGTCGTCAAATAACAAGAGTCGTATCAGTATTTGAATGTCATTAATCACAAGCATAATTATTAATTTTTTAAGAATAATGGGTTTTGAGTCAAATGCCCATCTTTTCCCTCTTCCCTACTCCCACTGAGCGAAGTCGAAGTGTTCCTTTTTCCCTACCCTAATCAGTAAATTTAGATGCACTCCTAGCTTATTCATTGAATTAATTACCCCATAAGCGATAAAATCTAGTATCGTCCATAGTAAACCATACTAGAGAAGCCTGACTAAATAACCTTAATGAGTACAGAAATATATATTAATCATCCGAATTTTGGTCTATTATATCGCTTGTGTGTGATTGAGAAAAATGAGGAATTATTTACCACTCTTTATGCGCAACGTTTGTTTTTTAAAGTTATTTTACAAGAGCAATCCACTGTTTTTGAGTCTTTGAGTCGTACAGAAGCCCGTATTTTGATGGAAAATAAACTGCGTCGTCTCCGAGGAAATGGAGACTGGGAAATCTATCAAGAAGTCAATAAACTTTACCAAATTACTTTTCAATAAAGTTGACAGTGAATAATGAATAGTTTATAGTTCATAATTCGTAGTTCATAGTTCCTACTTCTGAGTTCTTAATTAAAAAACAGTTCTTTCACCATATTTTAACAGTGATTCGAGGGTTGTTAAGCGATTCGTCCAACTGGTTACTTGATCTAGGTTTTCCTGTTTGTGTTTGGCTAAATAGTGGTTAAATCTTACTTTGAAGATTGATAAGTCTTTTTGCAATGCTTGTAAATTGGATTGACTGGGATTTTCTGCTAAAGAGGAGAAGCGATCGCTCAATTTGTCAGCTTGTTCTGACCACTGTTGTAAATAAGCAGGATCAATGTTAATTTGATTGTTAACCAGTAAAAATATCCATTCCTGTTTTAAGGCTTGATAGCGATCGCGCGCACTGTGGAAAGGTTGACGGTAAGGAATAGGGGTTGCGGTTGTGCCTTGAGTTTCCCTAAACATTTCTTCAAGGGAAGGTTTCAGGTTTTCCGCCGCAAATAAAGCATAACCCCCCGAAGGCATATTGCGAATGGATTGCACTTGATCAAAAGTTTCCGTATCGGGAACACTCAACAGACGAATACCGGGGATAATTAAACTAGAATTTTTCCCTGCTAAGTCTTGAATTGACTGGGTTCGAGCCTCAAAACTCCCCGTATCTAAAGCATAGGTCATAAGTACCATAACGTCCACCCAACCACTATAAATCCATTCTTCCCAATGTTGTTGCAATACATTTAGTCGCCGATTGCGATCCATGGGAAAAACGGCGGCAGAAATGACTAAATCAGGACGTTTCTTTTTCAATCCCTGAGAGACTTCGGCGACAAAGCTATCTATTTGTTTAATTTTGAAACCTGTCCAAACTGACCATGGAGAGGATGATTTTTGAATTTCTTTGGGATCAACTCCGTGGGTTTCTTTAAAGAAGTGACGACTGGCGGCAGTATAACCAAAGGTTTGACGAGTATGGCTATCTTGGAAGGGATAGCGAATATAATCTAGCTGAATGCCGTCAACATCGTAATTGGTGGCGATTTCCTCCAGCAAAGAATAGAGGTAATTTCTGACGTAGGGGTTAGCCGGATCGAAAAAAGCCTTTTTAAAGCCCGGAGTGCGGTTAAATACTGCTCCATTTTCATCTTTTAACACCCAAGAGGGGTTACGCTCAATCACAGGTCCTAAATAGTTTTCTTCTTGTCCTAATATTTTATTATGTCCTTGATTAGCGGCAGCAAAAATCCATGCCCAAGCGTGTAATTCCATATTACGTTCGTGAGCAAGTTCGATCGCAGCTTGAAGAGGATCCCATCCTTTAGTCATGGGGTTTTGTTCGGGGGCAACTCTGCTAGGATAAATAGGATAACTGGCGTTGACGGTTTCAAAGAAAATGGTATTAATTCCTGCTTCTGCCATGCGATCGAACATTGGTTTAAGATCTGCTTTGGATTTCGCCTTAACGATTGTACCTCGATCGAACCATACTGCCCTAATTTCTGAGGAAGCAAAGGGGCGATCGACAGGGTAATTATCCCATAGTTGACGACGGGCTTCTAACCACATTTGACGGGCTTTGCCGAAGTCTTGACGGGCGAGGGTGGGGAAATCTGCTAATGATTTTTGTGCAGATGCGATCGCCTCAAAAGCTCGACTATTACTATAACGACGATTAGCTTTAGTTTCCGTGTAGCTAACATTGGCAAATTGACGATATTTAGCTAATTCTTGAGCGACAGCACTCATAGAAGCATTATACTTGATATTTTGAGCCTCTGCGGTGATTAAAGTGCTTTCTACCCGATGAATTAGGGCATCTAACTCTGATACCATTTGTTCAATTTCTGGGGGGGGAGTTTGATTAATAATTCTGATGGGTTGCCTTGGAGATAACTGTAAATCCCGACTTTGCGCCCTGACGACTTCGGAAAATAAAGGGGCAATGCAAATTAAACCTAACATTAACAAAGTTTGTTTGATTTGGGTTTTAAGGCTTTTTCTCTTGGCTAACATTATTTTTGCTACTTTAACTCGATAGATTACTTAATTTTGATGGAATTTTTAAGAAATATTAAATCACTTCCCAGATAGATAATAATAGCAGATTGGGGGACTAAGAAACTATGGGGTTGAACAATGTTCAACCCCTACCACCTGACACCTGCCCTCACGATAATCTCATAACTCAAACCTGATTGCTATATTAATTAAAATTAATGAATTAGGATTAAAAATCAATTTATCTATTTTTTTAATCAATATCTATCAAGTTTAACTCCGAACTCAACATCTATTTCCATCCCGCACGATCCATTATTTTTAAAGCATTGCTTAAATTTGGTCCAATGGTGGTTAATGATCGATCAGAAGCACGAAAAGTGCCAAAACCGGCAAGAACAGGATCGGGAGTAACACTTTTTACTACAGGAAACTCAAAGTTCCCTTTGGCAAAATAATTTTGGGCGCTGTCAGAGGTTAAATATTCTAAAAACCTGATCGCACCCTCACGATTGGGAGCATTTTTTAAGACTCCTCCACCACTGATATTGATGAAAGTGCCACTTTGTCCTTGTCCTTGATTCGGATAAAATACACCGATGCGATCGAAGATTTCCCTTTTTTTCAGATCATTGCTTCGGGCATAACCGCCTAAATAATAGCTATTCGCCACACAAATATCTGCGATTCCTGCCGCTACTGCTTCAAACTGATCGCGATCGCCCCCTTGGGGAGGACGAGCAAAATTAGCCACAATTCCCTTTGCCCATTCTTGGGTTTTCGGTTCTCCGTGAATACCCAACAACCATGCAGTTAAAGATTGGTTATAAATATTAGTAGAAGTTCTGATCACTAATCGACGGCGCCATTTAGGATTAGCTAAATCTTCATAGGTGGATAATTCACTGGGATTAACCTTTCCTTTGCGATACATAATTACTCTAGCCCTTGTGCTAAAACCAAACCATTCATTTTTGGCGGTGTCTCTCAGGGAAGCAGGAATTCTCTGATTGAGAGTAGTAGAGTTAACTGGAGAGAAAATCCCTGCTTGTTGTGCTTGCCAAATATTGCCAACATCTGCCGTTAAGAAAATATCCGCAGGAGAATTACGCCCTTCACTTCTGATTCTTTCCAATAATTGATCGCCTTTTCCTTCCACTAAATTAACTTTTATTCCTGTTTGCTTTTCAAAATCGGTATAGAGTTTTTGATCAGTATTGTAGTGACGTGAGGAGTAAAGATTTATCTGATTACGTTGGTTACGCTGAGCAGAAGAACTTTTAATGTTACTCAACTCACCCAAAACAACGGCTCCAACGGCGGCACTGGTGCCTAAAAACACTCTCCTTGTAATTTTACCCATTGAATATCCTTCTAAATTAATAATCTACTTAACTGATAAAATATTCTAACAGTATTGAGAATTAATTGCACTAAATACAGAAACGATTAAAGAGAAAAGAATTAATTTGCAGCTATTCCACAAAAAATCTTAATTGTTGCCTTAACCTTCAAAATAGTCAAAAATTATCCCGACACCTACTACCTAAGTACGGGTAATATCGATGGTAATTGAGCCTTCAAAGTCTGGAATAGGGGGGTGAAGTTTAGATAATCTGACTCTAACTTGATCTACTTTTTCCATTTTCAACAAATCTTGGGCGATCGCCTCTGCTAATTTTTCCACAAGAGCAAATTGGGCGGTTTTGATCAGATGTTTAACGATGGTAATAGCTTGGCGATAGTCTAGTGTATCTTTGATCTGATCACTTTGTGCCGAAGGTTGTAAGTCTAACCATAAGGTTAAATCTACCTCAAACCACTGCCCTAAAGTTCTTTCTTCTGGGAATAACCCCGTATAACCATAACTACGAATACCTTTAACTTCGATCGCATCCATACTGTTAAAAATATATACTTGATGAAAAGATATTATAGCGTTTCTCAAAGTCCTAAGCTAAAATAAAGCATTGAGTAGAATTTTTGTACAATAAGGGCAATAGCCACTATTCCCACAGGCAACAGGAACCAATATCCTCCATTGCATATCTTTTTTATACCTTGAATATGAAATCAATCAAGCTCGATTTTAAGACTATTTTTCCATACAAATTAGATGATTTTCAACAGGAAGCTATTAGCTATTTAGATGAAAACAAGTCTGTAGTCGTCACTGCACCGACTGGATCAGGTAAAACTATGATAGGAGAATATGCTATTTATCGAGCTTTGATTAAAGGAAAAAGAGTGTTTTATACCACTCCATTAAAAGCCCTTTCTAACCAAAAATTTAGGGATTTTCAGGATAAATTTGGTCAAAATTGGCGAGAAGATTTAGGAGTTTATGAGGAAATTGGCTTAATTACAGGAGATACCATTATTAACCCTAACGCCCCTGTGGTTATCATGACGACAGAAATTTTCCGCAATATGCTTTATAGTACCCCCATAGGAGAAGTGGGAACTTCTGTTAAAGATGTGCAGACAGTGGTATTAGATGAATGTCATTATATCAGTGATATGTCTAGGGGGACTGTGTGGGAAGAATCAATTATTTATTGTCCATCTCATATACAGTTAGTAGCACTTTCGGCAACCATTGGCAACCCTCAAGACTTATGCCGTTGGATTAATAGTGTGCGTCGTGCTAATTTACAACAGGGCAAAATTAGCGAGTGTGTCTTAGTTAATTCCGATTTTCGTCCTGTTCCTCTTAAGTTTTATTTTAGCCATAGTCGGGGCTTATTTGCACTATTTAATGAAAAGAATCAAAAATTAAATCCTCAATTAAAAAAATTATTAACTACTAACCATCGAGGCAGATTTAGTCCTAAAGATTGCCCTAATGTTAAGAGTATTGTGCAACAATTAAATAATAATAATATGCTCCCTGCTATCTATATTATTTTTAGTCGTAGGGGATGTGATCAAGCCGTTGAATCTCTCAGTTATTTGAATTTAGTTACCGTTGAAGAAAGTAGGAAAATATTGCTTTATTTACTGTATTTTTTAATGATTGAAAATGTAGAATTGCAGAGTAAAATAATTGAATTTGCGAAAAAAGAGCATGAAATTGCCTATAATAAGATTATCGACTTTATTGCTCAGGGGGAGAAAGCCGGAGAGGCTTTAGTTGATTATTTAATTGAAAAACCCATTTTTAAAGAACGTTTATTAAGGTTTTTAGCGGAACATAGTGAGGTTGCTAGAACTAATCAAATTGAACCTTTAACAAGGGGAATTGCCGCTCATCATGCTGGTATTTTACCTGCTTGGAAAGAGTTGGTAGAAAGGTTGTTTGAATTGGGTTTAGTTAAGATTGTTTTTGCTACCGCAACCCTAGCCGCAGGAATTAATATGCCTGCGCGTACAACAGTAATTTCGGCTTTAAAAAAACGTAGTGATGACGGGCATCGTTTATTAACACCCTCTGAGTTTCTGCAAATCGCTGGGAGAGCGGGGAGAAGGGGCATGGATAAGGTGGGGTACGTTGTGACGGTGCAAACCCCCTTTGAGGGTGCTCTAGTGGCTTCTAAATTGGCAAAATCTCCCCCTGAGCCTCTCCGCAGTCAGTTTACTCCTAGTTATGGTATGGTGTTGAATTTACTACAAAAACACACGATTGAAGAAGCGAAGGAGTTGTTAGAGTTGAGTTTTGCGGAGTATTTAGCGGAAATTCAGCTTTTACCTCAAGAAGATGCGATCGCCTCTTATACGAGAGAAATCACGAAATTAGATATAAATTTAGCACAATTTAACAGTAAAGATATTGCTAATTATGAGAAATTAAAAGAGAGGAAAAAACAGGAAAAAAAAGTTTTAAAATTATTTGAGAGAAACTGGTTACAACAAAAACAGAAGTCAATTTTGCCTCAATTAGAGGATTTAGCTATTGGTACTATTTTAGATTTGAGTCGTCATCACAAGAAAAATGCTTATGAAATGCAGGGGGTATTTGTCAATTATATGATGAATGGCAATCAAAGATTTTTGCTTTGTTTAGGCAAGGATAATAACTGGTATTTAGCTTCTTTTACCGATGTCATCGATATTAACGGCGGTGTGATTCCTCCTTCTCTCATCGAAAAAATATCTTTGCCTGAGATGCTTGAAATCAGAGTCGGAATGATTGCTTATGGCAATGAAGAATCTGTGACGATTAGTCAACTTATCGATGAATACGCCCAAGCTAGTGCGCCTCCCAGTGACGAAATTACTTTTCAAATTCAACGCATTGAAGAATTAGAAGGTGCGATCGCATCTCATCCCTTAGACAAAATTGAAAATATAGCTCAAATTCTCAAAAATAACCGAAAAAGACAACAACTCAAACAAGAATTAAGCCGTATTCAAAGCCAATATCAGCGCTATAAGGCAAATAGTTCTTATTATTGGCAAGAATTTCTCGCTTTAATCGAAATATTGCGAGAATTTGAAGCATTAGAAGGCTATACACCCACACCTTTAGGAGTTGCTTCTGCTACCATTCGAGGAGAAAATGAGTTATGGTTAGGATTAGCCTTGACATCCCATCGCCTAGATTATCTAACCCCCCATCACCTTGCAGGAGTTATCACCGCCTTAACGACTGAATCCTTGCGTAGCGATACATGGGTTAGCTATGAGCCATCCCCAGAAGTATTAGACGCATTAGGGGTTCAAAAAATGGACGATTTGCATTATAATCCAGAAACGGAACTATGGGAAATCCGTCGCAAATTGTACCAAGCGCAAACAAGACGAGATATTTCTTTACCCGTATGGTTAGAAAAAGACTTGATTGGATTAGCTGAAGCGTGGTGTTTAAGTGCAACGTGGGAAGAAATTTGTAACAATACTACCCTTGATGAGGGGGATATAGTTAGGGTTTTAAGACGCACTGTTGATGTGTTAGTCCAAATTCCCCAAGTACCTGGGTTAGATTTTAACTTGATTCAGACGGCAAAAGAGGCGGCAAAGGCAATGAAACGTTTTCCGATTTAGTGAATATTATTGCTACTTTGCCAGAAAAACCCATTAGACATCTCCAGAAATTATTTTTTATTGGAGAAGTCTATTACTTCCCCCTCCTAACTCAAAACTCAGATTAACGATAATCCTGAGATTGAATATCTCTGAGTCTAGCTTCAGGGCGTTTAAATCTATCCATCTGCATTTCAAAAAATTGACGATTCTTTATTAAATGCTTAGGGTTTTCGTCATCAAGGGGATATAATAACGCCGTGCGTAACGCCTGAATTACTGCCGAAGTAACGTTATACATTGAGCGTTGAAATGTCAACCCTAACTGGATTAACATATCATCTTCCCCTCGACAGTGTTGCTGATAGTATTCGATGAGATAAGGGGGTAAAAAATGCAACATATCATCCATTAACAATGTAGGAGGAATTCCTGCACTACCAACGGGAAAGACATCAGCATAAAGAATACCATAATGGAAGTCTTTTTGCTCAGTAGGTATTTGATGGGCTTGCGCGTTATAGGATTTTGTACCTCGGAAGGGAGATGTGCGGTAAAATACTGCTTCAACATAGGGTAAAGCGGCTTCATATAACCATGTAAATCCTTTGGATTTGGGTATAATTTCATAGCATTCCCCTTTTATATATACATGATGATATATTGGTCTTCCTGCGATGGCAAATATACCATTAACAAGGAAATTCATGGCATCAGGTACACCTTCAAAACCGCCTTCATCGTAAATATCAGACATCTCGAAGAAAACTGGCGCCATCACTTCCCAGAATAAGCCTAAATTAGCATAATAGGACAACTGACGCACTTGCTCTAAAAACATTTCAGGGAATATTTTATATAAGCCTAACATGAGGGGATTGCTTTTAAAATAGGCTTTGATAGCAACATCAGCATTGGCTTTATACTCATCGCTATCGAGATAAGCGTCAAATTTGCCCATCCCCATATCTCTCCCATGCCATAACATGGCGCGCATACAAGCCTCAGCAAACTCCATATTAATGCGATCGTGCAGTAAATGGTGAAATAATTTAGGCATTTTACCCGTCTCCCCTTTTTCCATGAAAGCGAGTAACTCAGGATGTGCCGTTGCTTCTCCTCGCCATATTCTCAAATCGGCGCTATCTCCTGCATAATGGTTAGGTAAATCAAGATACTCTTTCGAGATAAAATATTTAAAGAAAGGAAGGGGATTAAGGAAAACTCTTTCAGCGATATAAAGTAAATCCCGCCAATAGAAATCCATCGGCACAGCATACGCTTTGTAAATACCGATAATTTGCATTAAATTTTCGGGGGTATCTGGTAACATTGAACCACCAGCCTCTAAACGATGGATAACTTCGGCAAATTCGTGGGTAGAAGGGGGAATTTTTGTCTTCGTGGCTGTTGTCATAATAATTAGTTTTTATATTAGGGTAATCAGTTTTTGTTTGTCGTAAATCATTCAGGCTTTTGTCTTATTTTGATAAAAGGATTAATTTTGAGACATTTTTAAAGGTGATTATCTAACCAAGAAATTAAGTCATCAAAGGAGTCAAAATCCAATAAATCCTCCCCTAAATTCTCTAAGATTTCTAATGGTAAACTTCTGATTTTTAATTCTAATTCAGGAGATAAATTACCAATTTTTCTGGTTAATTGACGAATGACTAAATTAATCTCTTTTTCAATACCTTCTTATAATCCTTCTGCTTTGCCTTCTTCTTTAGCGAGTTTTTCAAAATTGCTGACTAACGGCATTTTTTTTTCCTCCTCATATTGTTTTACTTTTAGTTTTAAACTTTGTTGTAACTGTTTTGGTAATGTCATCATTAAATCCACAAATTTTAAGAATTTAACGATGTCTTTTTTCTCATATCCCTTTTCATAAAGAGAGCGTAAAAATATCCATTTCCATTGCTCTCTTTCTGTTAAATTACTCACCGTGGCTTTCGTTTTTAAGTGAGCCATTATCATTATAGCAAAGGGATTTTTTTCTGCTTCTAATTCTTGCCATTTTGATTCATAATCCAATAATTTTACCGTAGGAAATGATAAGTTTACTTGACGTATCCACTCAATAGTTAGGGGTAAGGCAGAATCAAACTTGCCAAGATTCACC
>CAYPDC010000146.1:7986-9734 GCA_964409355.1 uncultured Cyanobacterium sp. | reverse complement strand
CAACGCACCATTAAGGCTTTGTCGTATTTTGTGCCGTAAATAATCGGAAAATCATCTAATGTTTTACCTAAATTTGATTTACCTGTTGTTTTTAAAATAAAATCATAAACTAAAGAAAAACTAAAAGCACTGAATATTAAAAATTCTGAGTTTAATTGATAAGAAAAACTATAAGTTATACAACCATTAATATGGGCAGAATTTTGGGGAATAATTGCACTGATCAAAGTTCTTTCTTGAATACTATCTATCATGTTACGAAAAACTAAACGATAATATTCCGTAACTTTTTTCGCTTTACCTTCCCCTTCCTCTAGCCAAGAAACGGAAGGAATACGGTTAAAATATTCTTCTTCACCACAGGCAGGAAGATAGTTAGTGCGGGGTAAGTAGTCATCAGGGATGGTGGTTAAATCAATTTGATCATAAGCCTTATTTGTGTCACAAATTGCCTTTGGTGTTTTGTAAAAAGGATTACCCACAAAAAAATGAGGACCTGATAAAATCCATTGTTTAGCAGTGTCAGGAAAACAGGTATTTCTCTTAATTGTGCCGTCTTTTTGAGCGTTGGTTTCATGCCACATTTCTAAAGAAAAATATTGCCCTTGTAAATCTGCTAACCGTTGTTTTTGTTGGGCAAATTTAGCCAATACCGTTAACAGTTGTGAAGAATGGATGGCGGGTAATCTTGCCTGTAAAGGAGGGGTATTTTCTTCATCGTAAAGGGTGGCAAAAAGTTGTAAAATTTCCCCATTAACGGTGATTATTCTTTGGCGATGCCCCACAATATTCCATTTATTGTCATCATTTTTAATGCCTCCCACTTTACCTTTGCCATGATGATCAAAACATTCATCAACAGTTTTTGGAGTAAATAAATTAGAAATATTAGTAAAGTTAAATTGCTCTAAATTTTCCCCACTAATATTAATACTAAAATTAGTATTATTATGGACATCTTTAAATAATTTTGTCTCATTTAAAAAATGAAAATGATACTTTAAACGGGGATAAATTGCCTCTCGAAAAATACCGCCTTTGGGATCATCGTAATTGCTTTCTTGATGAATAAAACCTTGAACTCCCGTGGGGTTAGAAAATGTCCAAGATTGAGGAATAAAACATTTATATAAGTTTGTTTGAATGCCTTTTAAAAGGGGATAATTTTGATAGGCATTGAGGAAATTTTGACTCCCGGCAAACCCTTCATAAACATGAAAATAATCATTTTTTAAGGAAGGATAATTAAGCAAAACTTCTTCCCTTAATTTACTCTGTTTACTAGCGGAAAATTTCCGTAATTGAAATAAGGGTTCAGCATCCCCTAACACATCCCCTTCGCTCCATTCCACCTTAATCCAAGGAGGATTCCCCAAAAACAGGTCAAATCCGCCTTTTTCCATGAAAATATCCGCTAATTCTAACTCCCAATGAAAAAAGCGTTTTTCTTCGGCGATGGATTGCACTAATGCCAGTCGGGGATATTTCTCGATGAGTTTGTCAAGGTTAACTAAGCCGTATTCTTGCACCCATGAGGACATTTCATTTTCGGTGTCGGTTTCGGGGAATAGGGGTAATTGGTTGGTTTCTTCAAACATCATTTCTAATTCCCCTAGAATGATGCTAATTTCGAGGTAATATTCACTGCGGGTAGGTAATAAGTCGGCTTGTTCGATGCGCCAAAACCACAGCGCGCACCAATAATCCATGATGAATTTGAGACGGCGATAGGCGCTGGAGTTGCCTAA
>CAYPDC010000146.1:0-7886 GCA_964409355.1 uncultured Cyanobacterium sp. | reverse complement strand
AAGAGTTCTTCATTACTCCCGCCTCGCCTTGGGGTGAGGGGAGTATGTGGTTAAGGATGGTTTGTAGTGTTTGTTCTAGGTGGTTGATGATGGTTTCGTTTTTGATTCTGAGAACTTTTAAGCCGTTATCTCTTAACCATTGATCTCGATTTTGATCTCTTTCTTGTTGGTTTTTTTCGTTGTGAATGCCTCCATCTACTTCGATCACTAGACGGGCGCTGTGGCAGTAAAAGTCGGCTATATATGAACCGATGTTATGTTGACGGCGGATTTTTAGATCACATAGACGTTTTGCGCGCAGGCATTCCCATAATATTTCTTCGGCTGGGGTTTGGTTTTTTCTTAGTTCTTTTGCTCTTTGTAATAGTTCTGCTGGTATTTTACGGTTACGCCCTGCTATTGGATCGCCCTCTCCCACTGGGAGAGGGGAATAAGAGTTTTCTCCCCCCTCGCCTTCGGGAGAGGGGGGGTGGGGGGGTGAGGGTTGTTGTCCCCAAATGCTTAAAGGATCGGTGGTTTGTTGTCTCATGCGTTGCAGTTGTTGGGCATGGTGTAACCACAATTCGTTAATTCTGTTTGATAGTTGGATCAGTTTTTCTATATCTTCAGATTCAAAGGGCGCTTTAATAAAGTCTTTTTGCCATTGTTTGATTTTTGCTAGGTTGGGGGGCGCTAGGCTTTTGATGACTTTATCGCTATAGTCTGCCATGCCCGGATCAGGTAGGAGGAAGTGGAAGATGCCCTCTCCCCTAACCCCTCTCCCTAGGGGAGAGGGGGACAAGAGAGAAGAAGGGGACAGGATTTCTCCTCCCTCGCTTTGGGGTGAGGGTTGGAGAGCGCTGGGATTGACCTCTCCCCCAGCCCCTCTCCTTAGAGGAGAGGGGAGTAAGAGGGCTTCTGATTCTTCATTACTCCCCCCTCGCCCTTGGGAGAGGGGGGTTGGGGGGGTGAGGGCTATCTTTTCTGGTTCGTGTTCATACCAATAATTACCCTTTTTATGTTTAGTGGAGGTGGGAATGAGGGATTTATGATATACCTGTCTTCTTGCACCGATGAGGGAGTTACCGCAAAATAGTTGATGCCCAAACCAAGGGATAAATGCCTCGCCATTTTCTGGGGTATAGATGCTATTTAACCATAAAGATACTTCTGCTAATTCTACGGCAACGGGATTTAAGTCAATACCTACTACGTTGCGATCGCACAGATACATTTTGACTTTTTGCCGTTCCAGTTGATAACTGTCATGGGGTATTCTGATGTTTAACTCCTCTTGTTTTAACTCAAGGTATCTTTCCGATAACTGATTCACGGCTTCGTTGAGGAATGCAGCGCTACCCATAGCAGGTTCACATATTTTGAGGGTTAAAATATCATCGGCGGTTTTGTCTTTGAGTAACTCCTTGAGGGCATATTTTACTAAACATTGGGTTAAAGATTCGGGGGTGTAGTAAGAGGCGGAATTTTGTCTGTCTCTCCCTGCTAATCGGTAAATAAAGCTACCTTTAGGATACATTTTCGGTGTGCCGTCTTGGTTAAATACTCGTTCTTTTTCGGTATATTTATCTAAGTCTGCTAATTTGACGAAATAAGCTACTTCGAGGGGGTTTGGGTTATCTTCTTTTTCTGATTTAACTTCGTATAAGTCTTCCTCGGCAAAGAATCCCCGAAAACACAGTAAGGCTTCATACACTGATCCTAATTGGTTAATGCCTAGTTGCGCATAGGAAATTCTCCCCCGTCTTTTGCCACTACCTTCCCGTGACAGAGACATTAATTCGATAATTCTCCTCAATACTCGGTTTCTGAATTTGACTTTATGGAGGGTTGGAGTGCGCTGGGGATCGAATAAGTGACTTTTGAGGGGGGATAATTGAAAGGTATTGCTGAAAATCTGTTTGTTTGATAAGGCTAATTGCTGATTTTTATTGTCGGGATAACCTTCCCAGATGAGGGTAAATAATTTCTGGAGAGATAGGGAGATAAAATAACTTTCGCTGTCTTCTTCGGTGTTTAAGTCTGCTTGTTCTAAATCTCGCAAAAACTCTAAACTATAACCATCCCGATAGGTTTCGTCTTTCATGGGTGCGTAACCTAACTCCTGTCGGGCTTCGATGTAGAAGATAAACAGCAGTCGATACATATAGCGCAAACATTCGATGGTTAACTGATTTGCGTTGGTTTTCCCATCGTATACTCCCTCTCTGACAACCTCTTTTAAGTAATAAATTGCTTCATTACCTAACAATTCAATGGATTCTCTCAGGGCGTATTTTAAATCATCGGAAACAGCAAAAGCATGACGATGGGAATTTTCGTTGAGTTGATCTAATAATGTATTGCCTTCCGAGGGACAGGTATGCTCTCGATGCAGTAAGATTGCGATCGCTTCTAGGGTGTCATTGTCTTTGCGTCCGAGAATTTCTGTTAGTTCAAAACGGAGAAAACGGGAGCTATTCCACTTAAAACGGTCAATCAGCACAATTTGAGTCAAATTTATCAAAATTATCCAACGAGGGGGGTTATCAAGCCCAAAAATACCGTCTGAAACAATATTTTCAAGGGGTATCCCTGTTAAATAATCATGGTCAAAGGTTAGGTTAGGATATTGACAGGGATGTAAGGTTAAGTTTAATATATCGTCGTTGTCGGTGCGATCGGTTAAGGTTTCCACAATCCACAGTAAGGGGATACCGTTATCTTTTTTGACTTCCGCAATAATCGGTAAAACTTGCTCATTATTAAGGGGTTTGACTTGGGGTTTAAATTGATAACCCAATATTTCTAAAAATTCTTGTATCCATTGCTGTTGCGTGGCTAATAATTCGGCACTGTCTTTGTCTTCTTCCCATTGATTAAGAATTTGAAAATAGGATTTACCTAAGGTTTTGATTTGTGCGGAGGGCGCTTTGGTATCATTAGCTTGGGCTTCTTCCTGCCACTTTTTGACGATGTCTTTTAAGTCATTACTCAGAATTTCATCGAGATAGTGGTTAGAGTAAAATTCGTTATAGTTGGTGATACCTGTTAATTGTGCCATAGCTATAAAATGAGAGATGAGGATAGGAGTAAAGGCAATTACTCTTATCCCGTAAATTATTCAACTATGAGGATCATATCATGAGTACCGTGACAGATAACGATTTAAAGGAATTAAAGGATTTTCTTAATGCTAAATTTGAGCAAATTAATGACAAAATAGATAACCGCTATCAATTATTAGATAGTAAATTTAATGATATGAGAGTGGAAATAGCTACGGTAAAAACTGAGGTTACTGGCATAAATAAAAGACTAGATGAAAATATCAATGCCATTAATAAAAGATTAGAGGAGAATAATAATGCTATCAATAAAAGATTAGATAATCTCGATTTTATCGCTCGTAGTGTTGCGATCGGTATTATTGTTGCTTTATTGGGTGGTTTGGCAAAAATGCTTTATCCGAATTTATTCGGTTAATTTTTACTCTGAATTTCAGTAATTTTTGTTGGGTTTCGTTTCCTCAACCCAACCTACGGGTTAATTAATTCTCAAAGGGGTTAATAATCTCGATATTGCAATTAATAAAATCCTTAACATTGCGAGTAGCGAGAATCCCCTTATTAGTATAAGTAATAGCACCAATTTGAGCATCTGCTTGGGAAATTGGCTGACCTTTTTTTCTTCTATTACTAACTATTTGTGCAAAAGCAATAGCTGATTTTTCATCAAAGGAAAGAATACTATTATTAAAATCCTCACTAAACATTAAATGAGCTAATTTATTTAGTTCTTTTTTTCTTTTTCCTTCTGGTAAAATAGCAATACCTAAAAGAATTTCAGCTTGACTTATAGTCGTTGTGTATAATAATTTTATTTCTTTATTTGCAGTCCAGTTATAGACATTTTTATCAGCTTGAACGCCTTTCATTAACTCAGAAATAATATTGGTATCTAAAATAATCATAAAGAAAAATCAAAAATCAGGTAAAGGACGTATTTGATCACGTTCAATAATTGGTATTTCTACATTATCTATATCTTTGAATCTTTGTTTTATTCTTTCAGCAAGGTTATCATTTTTTAGAGGTAATTTATACTCGCTATTTGATAAATAATTTTTTTGTTTTAATTGATTATTTTCTAATTTATTTTCATGTTCAAATAGGTTAATTAGGTTGCTAATTTCTTCTATTTGTTGTGAGTTTAAATGACTAACATCTATGGTTTTAATCATGGCTATAAATTCCTATTTAAAAGAATTGTCTTATTATTCATTTTAATACCAAACTCGGAAATTAGGGGATTTTGGGTTTCGTTTCCTCAACCCAACCTACAAGTTAATGTTGATTTCGTTTATTTCGTTCACATTATTTTAACCGTTAAAAACAGCAATAATTTTAATATAAGGTTCAGGTTCAGTTGTCATACTTTCTTCTACCCAATGAAAGTATTGATCAAAAATCGCCTCAATCTGATTTTTTTCCCGTTGTTTCCTTTCTTCTACTAAGGGAGTACCATCATTAAATTTTAGCTCTAATTGTTGATTATGCTGACTTTTCAAGGCTTCGAGGCGATCGAGTTGTTCTTGTAATTCTTTATTAATTTTACTTTCAAATTCTTTTTGTTTCTGCAACATTTCCCTACGGGCAATATCCACTGCCTTATCCCTCAAATCCAGTAACATTTCTGGTATGGGTAACATTTGATTGGGAATGGGATTTTTCCCTAACCCAGCGCCCTCCACCGTTTCTGCAAAGGTTTCAATGTGGCTAAATTTACCATCAATAAATATTACCGAAAACCATTCATTAAGTAAAGGTTGCCCGCGCCGATTGGGGATTAACCCTGTCATCACAAAAATTATTTCCTTATCTGTTAGTGATGGTATGGTAATGACGGGCGCTTGATGTCTGCCAAAGGCAGTTAAATTGAGATCATTTAACCATTGTACCGCAGGATGTAACTCCCATAAATATTGTACAGGTGTCCATCTCTCCTCTGCTTTGCGAGATTCTTCTAAATCTTTTTTCACCAACTCCTTATCACTACATAGTCTGAGAGGTGCGGAGGGCGCTGGTTGAATCTCTTTTGGCAGTCTATCATAACGGCGTTTCAAGTCATTAGGGAAGGTTAACTCAATTAAAGATTTTTCTGCGATTACCTGATATTGTAATGGTGTTTTTTGATTCACCACTTCTAAGGATTTGAGGGTATATTGAAAATCATCCTCGAATAGTTGCGGTAATTGTTGTATTTGGCTTTCTACTTCCTCCTCTTGACTTACTTCCGTTTCTGCATCCAATAAAGCAAAGAAATCAAACTCATCATCGCCACTATCAGAGGTTAACATGGCATCAAAATCCTCCGCCGATTCCCCTGATTCGATGGCACTAGCGGTAATTCTCACTTCTTCATCTATATCAAATACTCCCATAAAAACGGAAGGATCGCCAATATTTTTGATGGCTTGTTCATCTTTAGCCAATAATACCCTAATAATCCTTTCTGCTTCATCCATACGCTTATTTTCGCTACGAGTCAACAAATAACGAATTAAAGGTTGATCATTCTGCCCATAGCGATCGATTCTACCATTACGCTGTTGCAATGCCATCAATGACCAAGGAATATCGAAGTGAATCAAACGATGACAGAGGAAATGTAAGTTAATCCCCTCTGAAGCCACATCAGTGGCGATAATTAACCTTAATTTCGATTTTTCATCCCCAAATGACTCAATAACTTGATTTAACTCCACATCCGCCATGCTTCCCTCTAAGGTTTCGATCGCATCTTCTTTCAGTTTCAAATCTCGTTGTAGATTTTCTTTCAAGAAGCGCATGGTTTCTAATCTCTCGGTAAAAATCACTAATCTATCTCTTGAATCCTTGCCATTCCAAGCAAAACCGCCCTTTTCTTTTGAGGTAATCAATTTCAGTAACTGTTGATATTTAGCAAAGCTATCAGGAGTAATCACTTCTAAAGCTGATTTAAGGGCTTGTAATTCCTGAAAATCAGCCCTAAATTCCTTCTCTTCGCTTTTTTCTAACTTTTTCAAGCGATTATTAACGGTTTCTAAACAAGCCATGGGACTTGATAGCATAGCTTTGAGGAGGGTAGTTTTAAACAATCGTCCTGCGGTAGCTTTAGCATCGATGGAGGCTAGTTTAAGCTCATTTAGGAGTGAAAAAACCTTTTCTTCTTGAGCAGTGGCTATGGACTCCACAGGCAACACTTGACGCTCTGGGAAATGTTTAGCTAACTGATGGGCAACATCTTTTTTAAATCTGCGCACATATAAATCTCGAATGTCATCTTTAGTGTAATCGGACTCTGAGGCGATGGCTGTGGGGTCTAACATTTTCATCAAACTAGCGAAACTTTCGGCTTTACCATCGTGGGGGGTAGCCGATAACATAATGAGAGTATCAGAGCGACTAGACAATCTTTCTGCTAACTTTGATCGTAAGGATGCTGATTTACCCCGCCCTCTTTTTGCCACATTATGACATTCATCTATCACAATAATATCCCAGTACGCTTGTTCTAAATAAGTGCGATATTCCCGATCTTGTTTTAAGGTATCCACGGAGACGATGGCTTTATCATAGTAGTGGAAGGGATTGTGATTAGCAGGGATGCGATTACGCAATCGTTGAATCCCCACAGAATCGAGACGCACCAGAGGAATGGTAAACCTAAACCAATATTCCTTTTGAAACTGGGTTAACATACTTTTGGTGGTGACAACTAAAATGCGTTTACCTTTACCTCTACGCATTAATTCCGTTACTAGGATTCCTGATTCGAGGGTTTTACCTAAACCGACACTATCGGCGATGAGAAGACGTTGGCGAGGCATTTTCAGGGCTTTTAAGGCAGGATCGAGTTGAAATGGTAAAATGTCCATAGCGCCCTTATTCCCTACATATAGATGAGGGGTGGTGGGCGCTGTATTTCTTAAGTTAGATTCAATAAACAGTAAAGACTTACTATATCCCGATGAGTTATCCGTAACCAGTTTCGTGGTTTTGGCATCTAATACTTCTAAGTCTTTCTCTAAGTCATCAATAAATTTGCCCGATTTGCCCTTGATAAATTCACTGATACCCACTACCTGTAACACCATTTTACCCGTGATGGTGCGATCGACCCTTTGGATCAGCCATTCTGCATCTCTAATAACTACTCTTGCACCGGGGGCAGGTTGTATTTTACCTTTCATGAAAATCTAGTTTGTTTTGTGTCTGGAAAAAAGTTTTTCTACCATTATTCCTAATATAATATGTTCTCTACTCTTTCCAAATAATTATTTTTCAATCCAGCTATTCTCATAATTTTCCATACTTTTACTTCTTCCCCCTGTTGCTCTAGGAGTTCGATCGCAGTATTAAGAATACAGTTATGATGACTCGCTACTTGATAATGATGTTAATTCAACTGTTGAAAAAGTAAAGTGCTATTTGGCAATGGGATATTATGGGTTGGACAAACTAACACACACGATAGTTGATGAATGCGATGCCAATAAAATTCCCCGTATTTTCCTTCATCTTCCTGTAAACATTGAGGACAAAACAAGAAAAGATACTTATATTCTGTAGGCTTATGAGTATCATTCTGCTTATACTGTCTTTTATGGAAAAAAATATCAATTTAAAAAAGTTCGGAGACCAAATTAGAAAGTATAGAAAAGAAAAAGAATTATCTCAAGAAAAGTTAGCTGAATTAACTCAACTTCATAGAACTTATATTGGAGGAATAGAGAGAGGTGAAAGAAATGTATCTTTATTAAATATTATTCGCATCGCAAAAGTATTAGAAATTCCACCTTATAAATTAATCGAAAGGGAGCATCCCATTTTTGCAGATACACTATACCAGTAATTAAAAGAGTAATT
>CAYPDC010000145.1:0-9775 GCA_964409355.1 uncultured Cyanobacterium sp. | reverse complement strand
TTATGCTTTCAAACATTTGATCACACTCAGATTATGAACCTTTAAAGTATAACCTGTTCCTCAGAACAAAATTGATGCTCTACTAGATGAAATTAAAAAAACTCATCGAGAAGTTTTTGAGGAGTTAAGAAAAGCAAATATCGGGGTAAACTTACATTATATTCCTGTTCATCTACAACCATATTATCAGAATTTAGGTTTTGATGATGGTGATTTTACCATTGCTGAAAGTTATTATCGATCGGCAATTAGTATTCCATTATATTATGATTTAAGTGAACATGATCAAGATTATATTCTTGAGACTTTAAGAGAAATTTTAAATTAACTCCAGAATAAATTTTGTTGTGTGTGCGGAGGGCGCTTTTCATGTCACCCTTTTACTAAAAAAATTAACAAGAAATTAACAATGCTAATTGAGGATAAATCAGCAGAAAAAAGAAAACTATTTCTTAATTTAGTTACAAAAAGAGTAAAATCTGGCAGTGGTAGTAGTCTTGAATTTTTAAATAAACGTACTTGGACTTACCCCGTGACGAATTTAAACTTAATTTTAAAACAAGCGCCCTTCGTCGTAGTTGGTGGCGTAGCAACGAGAATGTATATGCCCGAAAGAATGACTTTAGATTTAGATATTTTGATTAAGGCAGACGACTCCCCCCTTATCTATCAAGATTTGAAAAAGGCAGGTGGCGAAAAAATAGCCGATTTAAGCATTGCAGGTACTCAATGGCAATTACCTGATAATACCCCATTGGATGTTTTAGAAGGAGAAGACGAATGGGTGAAAGATGCGATCGCACTTCCCAATTACGCCCCCGATGGTTTACCGATTATTGCGTTACCTTATCTTGTGTTAATGAAGTTATCTGCCAGTCGAACCCAAGATTTAGCTGATATAAGTAGAATGTTAGGTTTAGCAAAAGAGGAAGAATTGAGTAAGATTAGATTAATCATCAAAAAATACTTACCCATGGCGGAGGAAGATTTAGAAAGTTTAATTATGTTAGGAAAATTAGAAACAGGATATTAGCTAAAAAATAATCATAAAAATTACTCTTTATAACTATTTTGATAAATTAAATTATATTATATGTTAACCCTAGAACAAACTTTAGAACAACAAAAAGATTTAGATAGACTATGTTGCGATCGCCCCTTATATACAAAAGAAATTTTTGGAGGAAATGCTTTTTATAGTAACGATAAAATAGTTAAATTATATGCAGAATTACCACTTGATTATCCACTAAAATTAAATATTGAACATGGGGTTTCTTTCCGTGATAGCGATGCTGATAAAGTTTGGAACGCTGAAATAAATTCGATTTTACCTGTTTTAACTTATAAGAGAGAGGAAAATAAAAGACTATATGAACAGGCTTTAATAAAATATAAAAGAGAAAAAAATTAATTTCTATTGCCTCACCAATACTTTATTTATCCTCTTTAATAAATCAAGAAAAACAACAAAAACGAGAAGGAACTATAT
Organism: uncultured Cyanobacterium sp.; assembly: GCA_964409355.1. Lineage (GTDB taxonomy): Bacteria > Cyanobacteriota > Cyanobacteriia > Cyanobacteriales > Cyanobacteriaceae > PCC-10605. Next base: position 8,283 of record CAYPDC010000145.1, on the reverse strand, counting down.
TTTTCCCAGCGCCCTCCACACCAAACCCAGCGCCCTTCACCGTAAACAAAGAAAAGAGTATAAAATAATAAATGTAATTAAAAATCGAAATCTTTAATATGCAAATAGTCATTCCTGATTCCGTTGTGGAATCCATTAAACTACCAGAAAAACGTCTCGAAGGTGAACTATTAAAAGAATTAGCTCTTAGTCTTTATCAACAAGAGTTATTATCTTTTGGTAAAGCTAGAACATTAGCAAAAATAGGACATCATGAATTTAGCGAATTATTAGGTCAAAGAGGGATTAATCGTCATTATACAGAACAAGAATTAGAGGAAGATATAAAATATGCTAGTTATTAGTAATACTTCGCCACTATTAAATTTAGCGATTATTGATCATCTTCATCTGATTGAACAACAATTTGGAGAAATTATTATTCCTAAAGGTGTTTTCGTCGAATTAAGAATTAGTGAAAACTTAAAAGGTTCACAAGAATTACGACAAGCCATCAAAAAAGGTTGGATAAAAGTTAAAGAAGTACAAAATAAAGCCTTTGTACAGCTATTAAGAAGAGAATTAGATTTAGGAGAAACAGAAGCGATCGCCCTCGCCATTGAGTCAAAAGCAGATTTATTACTTTTGGATGAAAGAGAGGGAAGAAAAATAGCTAGAAACTTTAATGTAAAAATAACAGGAATTATGGGTATTATATTGAAAGCATGGCATCAAGAAAAAATTGTCTCAGTAGAAGATGTAATAAATCAATTGCGCACAGATGCTCATTTTCATATTTCTGCCAAATTAGAACAACAAATTCTTCAAGAAACAAAATTTGACAACTTTGATTAACTTAATTATCAGAGTCAAGAAAAAAGTTCCCTCCACCGCACCAGCGCCCTCCACCATACCGTGCGCACTCCACCACAACCGTGCGCCCTCCATCACAACCGTGCGCCCTTCACCCAAATCAGAGCTCTTCACCCCACACCATTACTTTGAACTATAATTATTCATTATTCATTATTCATTCAACTTATGGTACAAGAACTAATTAAAAACGAAATAAATTTGTACGATACTGACTATAATCTCTGGGTATTAGAAACCGTTAAAAAACTGGAAAATCATGACTTTAATTTAGTTGACTGGGAAAATTTAATTGAGGAGGTATTAGATTTGAGTAAAAAGGAAAAAAGAAAACTTCAAAGTCTTCTGAAAAAGTTAATTGAACACTTATTAAAGTTAACTTATTGGGAATCTGAATTAGAAAGAAATCGAAATCATTGGAAAAGAGAAATTCGTAATTTTCGTCAACAAATACAGGAAGAATTAATCGATAGTCCAAGTTTAAAAGTTTATGTCATGGAAATTTTTGATGACTGTTATCAGAAGGGGAAAAAACTAGCTTCTGATGCTTCGGGATTACCTCTCAATACTTTTCCCGAAAAAACAATAGCGCCCCTCGAACAAATTTTAGATGAAAACTGGCTTCCTTAATCTACGGCGGAGGGCGCTCTTCTCACTCCCTCACTTTTATAAACTTCGTAGGTTGGGTTGAGGTAACGAAACCCAACAAAAAAAGCACCCTCCAGAATATTGGTTACAAAAATTAATCTAATATAGATTATACTCCCTTGAAATTAGGGCATTATGGAAAAAGAAAACTATTATTAATTTATTTATGACCTTGATTAGTGATAGACCAAAAACCAAAATAGAAGATTTAGCAATATTTGGTGGAAAACCCTTATTTACAGAAAAACAACACGTTGGCAGACCGAACTTAGGCGATCGCACTCAACTTCTCAACCGTATTAATGATATGCTCGATCGCAATTGGTTAACCAATCGAGGACCTTTTGTTAAAGAATTTGAACAGAAAATTGCTGATTATTTAGGAGTTAAACACTGTGTTAGTACCTGTAACGGTACGATCGCCCTAGAATTAAGCCATCAGAGCGTTAGAATTAACAGGAGAAGTCATTATCCCCTCCTTTACCTTTATCGCCACTGCCCACGCCTTACAATGGCAGGAAATAACCCCCGTATTTTGTGATATTGATCCCCTTACCCATACCATTGATCCTGATAAAATTGAGGCAATGATTACTCCTCGCACTACGGGAATAATTGGCGTTCATGTTTGGGGACAACCTTGCAATATCGAAGCCTTAACCGCCATTGCCAAAAAGCATAATCTTAAATTAATGTTTGATGCCGCCCACGCCATGGGATGCTCTTATCAAGGGAAAATGATCGGTAGCTTTGGCGATGCAGAAGTTATGAGTTTCCATGCTACCAAGTTTTTAAATAGTTTTGAAGGAGGTGCGATCGTCACTAACAATGATGAATTAGCAGAAAAACTAATTTTAATGGAAAATTTTGGTTTTGCAGGACGAGATCATGTAATCTATATTGGTACAAATGGAAAAATGAGCGAAGTTTGTGCGGCGATGGGTTTAACTTCTCTTGAAAGTATTAATAAATTTATCGAAATTAACTATCAAAATTACCGATGTTATCACCAAGAATTAAAAGATATAAAAGGGATTAAATTCTTTACTTATAATCAGCAAGAACAATGTAACTATCAATATATAGTATTAGAAATTGAGGAGGAAGTAACGAAAATCAGTCGAGATTATTTGGTTGATATTCTAACAGCAGAAAATATAATTGCTCGGCGTTATTTCTATCCCGGATGTCATCGAATGCAACCTTATAAATCTTATTTTCCCCATGCTGGTTTATTGTTACCAGAAACGGAAAAATTATCAAATAAAGTGATGTTATTGCCAACGGGAGTTAATATGAGTCCTGATAAAATTATTAGAATTACGAAACTAATTAAGTTCATTCTTGATAATAATAAATATCTTCACGAAAAAATATCTCGGTAAATTAATGACAAAAAAAGCAGATTTAGGCAGTAAAAGACTAATCAGTTTAGCACCCAGTAACTGGGTACGCTGGATTACGCAAGATAAAACTATTGAAGTACAAGAATTTCTCTCCTCTGAATTTCAATGGATTGGGAGAGATAATGATGTACTCTTAAAAGTGAATAGCCCTGAAAATGGGGAATTTTTGATTTTGAATGAACTGCAATTAAAATATAAAAAAGAAATGCCTTTAAGAATGAGGGCTTATACTGCTTTAGCGGAGGAAAAATATAATTTACCAATTTATCCCGTCTTGATTAATATTCTTCCTAATTCCCAAAATGAAAACATCCCTAATTTCTATCAGTCGGATTTTAAGGGCATTAGAAGCTATCAAAATTATCAAGTTATTAATTTATGGGAGGTTGAAGTAAATCTAGTTTTTGAACAAAATATTTCCAGTTTGTTGCCCTTTGTGCCGATATTGAAAGGAGGAGGAAATGAGGCAATCGTCACCAATGCTTTAGTAGAATTAAGAAAGAATGAACAGCTCGAAGATTTAGAGCCTTTGTTATCATTCTTTGCATCGTTTGTTTTAGAAATACCAATCGTACAAAAAATTATGAGGTGGGATATGACAGTATTAAGAGAATCTCCTTGGTATCAAACTATTTTACAAGAAGGTTTAGCCAAAGGTGAACAACAGGGAATTCAACAAGGAATTCAACAAGGAATTCAACAAGGAATTCAACAAGGAATTCAACGAGGGGAGTTTGAATTAGTTAATCGCCTAATTAAAAAACGTTTTGGGGAAGTTTCAGACAACTTGAAATTTAGACTTCAAAATTTATCTGTTGAACAATTAGAATTGTTAGGAGAAAGTTTGTTTGATTTTAACTCTCTTGATGATGTCAATAACTGGTTGGATAATCTTTAAATATGGCAAAAGATATTTATCATAACACAGTAAAAATTGCCCTTGAAAAAGACGGATGGACAGTTACAAATGATCCCCTGACTTTAAGAATCGGAAGGAGAGATGTCTTTGTCGATTTGGCTGCAGAAAAATTGATCACAGCGACAAAAGAAAATAAAGAAATTGCTGTGGAAATAAAGAGTTTTATTAATCCATCTTTAGTTAAAGATTTAGAAAATGCCATTGGGCAATATATTCTTTATTATTCATTAATGATAAAAAAATATCCAAAAAGAAGTCTTTATTTAGCTATTCGAGAAGAAATTTTCCTAGATTTTTTTACTGAAGACATTGTTACAACTGTTTTAGAACTTAACCCCATTAAACTTATGGTTTTTGATTCAGAAAAGGAGGAAATTGTCCAATGGATAGAATAGATCACTATCGTGGTATCTTAAACAAAACACTAAATCATTATGCCCAATTAAATAATGATAATGATCAGATAAAATCCATAGTTATTATCAGTCAAGATAACAACCAATTTTTACTATTTAATGAAGGGTGGGAGGGAAAAAAACATATTCATCATTGCTTATTTCATGGGGAAATTAAAAATGACAAAATTTGGGTTTATTTTGACGGGTTTGAAGATACAATTACGGAAGCAATTATTAATGAAGGAATACCAAAAGATAAAATAGTATTGGCTTTTCATCCTGTCTATGTCAGGGAAAAAACAGATTTTGCGATCGTTTAATATGAAGTAAAATATAAGTAAAAATTTAAAGAATTGAGGTTAACTGCCATGACAGCAATGGTAAATAATAATTTATTACAGACTAATAAATTAGTTTTAAACTATATTAGTTGGGAAAAATTTGAGCAAATAGAAAGCACCTTTCAAGATATTGAAGGGGTAAAATTTATTTATTTAGATGGTGAATTAGAAATTATTATGAGTCCAAGTAGAAATCATGAAGATAAAAAAAGTAATATTAGCATTTTGTTAGATGCTTATATGAGAGCAAAAAAAATTAGATTTTATCGACGAGGAAGTGCTACTTTGGGCAATAAAGAAATAACTGGAAGGAAAGAGCCAGACGAATCCTATAATATTCACACTAAAAAAGAGATTCCTGATTTAGTTATTGAGGTAATTATTACCAGTGGGGATATTAATATTTTAGAAATATATCGCCGTATTGGTATTTCTGAAGTTTGGTTTTATCAAGATAATCTATTAATGGTTTATCTTCTTAAAGATGGACAATATATTAAGGTTAATAAAAGTCAATTATTACCAGCATTAAATATAGAAAATTTGAATAAATATATTAATTATTCAGATCAGTATGATGCCGTAACAGATTTTATTAATTCTTTATCTTAAAGATTAAGGAGAAAATTATCCAAATTTAATGAATATGTTATTAATCATCCTGTGAAAATTGTCGCTTAGGGGAATTACTTTATTGTCACGTTTGTTATATGAGTGATAAGTTTATCATTAAGATTTTAGAAAATGAATATGGTATTTGTTTATTTGAAAAATGGTATTATGCAATTAAGGATAAACAAACCAGAAGAAGAATTTTATTGAGATTAAAAAGAATTTCTCAAGGAAATTTAGGGGATTGGAAAAGCGTCGGAAGTCAAGTTTTTGAAATCAGGCTCGATTTTGGTTCAGGTTATAGGATTTATTTTAGTCGCTTTGGAGACACCATAATAGTTCTATTGGCAGGAGGTGATAAAAGTAGTCAACAAAGTGATATAAGAAAAGCAGTTAAATTATGGGAGGATTATCACCATGAGATTGAAAGATTTTTACGAGACTTTTAAAAGTGATTTGATGGATCAAGAATTTGTCATTGGTTATTTAGAAGATGCTTTAGAAGAAGGTGGCGTTTCTCTATTTATCTCGGCTTTACGAGATGTGGTTATAGCAAATCAAGAACAGTTAAATAATCAATTATTTAATAATTTTCTTAATAATGAGAATCCAGAAATCTCTCTTATTTTTGAAGTCTTAAATCTGCTAGGTTTAACTATCAACTTAAAGGTTAAATGCTGACTCTAATTTGACAAACTAAATTAAATTTATCATACCTGAAACTAATCAATCTTCTTTAGATAATAGTATGATTAATCAAAGAAAAATTTTGACAGAAATTAAGAATTTTATTCAAGAACTATATCAAGAAGAATTGGATAAAATAATTTTGTTTGGTTCTCGTGCCAGAGGTGATTATCGTCATGATTCCGATGTGGATATTTTAATCGTTTTAAAAAATGACTTTAATTATTCTCAAGAAATTGAAAAAACTAGCGATTTGATTGCTCAACTTTCTTTAAATTATGATATGGCAATATCTCGCTCATTTACTAATAGTTTTGATTACAGAAATAGTAAAACTCCTTTTTTTCTTAATGTTAGGCGAGAGGGTATCATTTTATGATTAAAGAGCAGGAATATTTATTGATTAAAGCTCAAAGAAGTCTAAATGCAGCGAAGGAATTGAATCAAAAAGACTATCCTGAATTTGCTACTTCCAGAGCTTATTATGCAATGTTTTATGTAGCTGAAGCCTTACTTTTACAAGAAAATTTATCATTTTCCAGTCATTCGGCAGTAATCTCAGCAGTTGGTAAACATTTAGTTAAGAGTAACAAAATTCCTTCTCAATATCATCGTTATTTAATTGATGCACAAGATCAAAGAAATCGAGGTGATTATGACATCAATCCGAACCTAAATAAAGATGATGCTGATAAATTTATTTCTCAAGGGGAGGAAATGTTACAGTTTGCCCAAAAATATTTAAGTTAAATTATCTCGATTATTTTATTCTAATTATTATCACTATATGACTACTAATTTAATCACCTTTCCCGACTGGACTCAACCTGAAGACTTGTTATATCAAGATTTAGTAAACCTCATTAAAAAGGTAGCAAATTTTCATAATACTAATCTGTTAGTGGATATTACTGGGATTACTGAAGATGAAGCAGAATTAATGTTTTCTAGTGTGATTACTAGCTTAACTTTAGAGGAGAGTTTAGAAATTAGTGATAGTTTAGAGTTAAATTTTGTTTATAAAATAACCCCTGATATATTTAGTAATTTACAAAAGGATAATTATAAGATCTATGATATAAATTCATCAAATCACAATAATTTGGAAAAAGAATATAAAGATGTACGCAAACACTATAATTTAATTTATGAAAAACAGGGTTATATACCTCAACACCTTTACCAAAAAAAGACCATAACAAGTGTCTTCTGTCAAATTTTTATTCCACAGAAAGGATAATTTTTTTCTTTTTTTGGTTATTCAGTGGGAATATTACTCAACGAAATAGGATGAATAGCCCCAATATTTGCCACTCGATTTAATATCTGTGAAATTAAAATTGGTTCTAGTTTTTCAGGAAGCAATTTTATCAATTCATCAAGGTATTTCGCCCCTCTATAGAAGGCTTTTAGGTCTAAAATACTCCCATTATGACCAGAATTACTACGACTAAAATACTCTAATGTTTGACGAGAAAAATTGACCATGAAAAAAGCTAAATTCACCATATTCGTCACCCCTGTTTGAGATACATTCATAAAATCTTCCAATCCCCAAAATTGCTTGGCATCCCGAAAATTGAACTCTATTTGAAATCTCAATGAGTAAAGTTCTACTAATTTTTCCGCCTCCAGTATTAAGTCTGTGGAAAATAAAATTACATGACCTTGCTCTCCTGTTTTTTGATTCGTTTTTACGATAATCACCACATTGAGAGGTTGAGCAAACTCTTTATGCAACACTTGTAGTTGATAATATTCTAAACACCAATCTCCTTCACTACGACTAAACTGTAAAAATTCCGAATCCAGCTTACGAGGATTAACTTTTGCACCATATTTACATTTGGCATTTTTCCCTTGATAAGGTAAATACAAGGCACTATCATGACGTAATTTACTGACTAAATGTAGTCCAATATCCCGTGTCATTTGTGCTGCATTATGATGTCCAAACTTACCATCGAGTAGTAGATATTTCACAGCAATGGTATTACCAATCGTTGAGAGTAAAGCCTGAAGCATTCCTTTAAGTCGGAATAGTTCACTCGAAAGTATATATTGATTTTTGTCTTTATTTTTTGAGCCTTTGGGACGACCTCGTTTCCTTTTTTTCACTGTTACTGGTTTAGTAGTACTTGTATTGCTTAAGCTGGAAAAAAAAACCAGTCAACACCATATGTATGTTTTTCTGATTTGGTTGTCACTACTTCATCCCCAGCAATAGCGTAACTTTCTTGATGACGAAAACAATGAGTGCGAAAGAATACCCACATGAGGCTAGGCCAATTTTTGGGGCTATGACAAAATCGTTGAATTGTTCGGTAGCTTCCTCCTTTACCAAAAATCTGTGGGTCTAAAGCCCCGCCCTTTAGGGCGTTAGGGGCGAAAAGAAAATTGGGGATTGTCAAAACATTTCT
>CAYPDC010000144.1:0-9814 GCA_964409355.1 uncultured Cyanobacterium sp. | reverse complement strand
TTCGCCCCTAACGCCCTAAAGGGCGCGGCTTTAGACCCACAGATTTTTGGTAAAAAAATACACAGTTTCAGTCAAAAGTTACTACTTATTCTTCACTCTCTTTATTTTCTCCCACTTTGACTTCCGGGATAAAGTCTGGTTTTTCCGCATCTTCCCAACCAACGGGACGTTTTGAACTATACCATGCGATCGAACCTATGACAACGGCGGCGATAAAACCGACTATATAAACAGCAACGAAATAAACGGGAAACTCCCCGGTAACAGCTAAAATTTTTGATGATAAATGATTAATCATATAAATTCCTCTCTTTTTTCTGTAATGATGATTGTACCTGAAATTAAGGAACTTTGGAAAAAAGATTATTCGGGCATAAAATAATGTTAGATCATTTATTCGGAGAGAATGAAGATTAGCAACCCCTAATCATGCTATAATCAATAAGATTAGGGTACGAATACACATTGTGACTTATGAATGTTGCCATTATTGCCAGTATAATTCTCGGTATATTACTGTTGATTATGACAGTTTTATTTATTTTTCGTATTATCCTCACTTGGTATCCCCAAATTGATTTAACACAATTTCCCTATAAATTAGCCTATATTCCTACCGAACCTTTTTTAATTTTTACCCGTAAAGTCGTGCCACCTTTGGGGGGTATTGACATTACCCCTGTAATTTGGCTAGGCATTATAACTTTATTAAGAGAAATATTATTAGGGCAACAAGGTATTATTACTATGGCTTTAAGGGGTATTTAGGAATGGGGAATCAGGGATTGAGAATAGGGAAACTTATTAATTAATGTCTATCAAGTTTAACTCCGACTCCGAACTTATCTACCCGGTTTGCAAACATTGTAGTCTTCGTGGGACACCACTGCTTCTGGGGCAACAAAACTGCCATAATCTCTACAGATAAGGCGATAATTTCTCGTCACGGGAATACTAATAATGAAGCGATCGTGTCTTAGTCTTTTTCCCCTAAAATTAGTATAACAAGTTTGGTTTTGAATGTGTTTAATTATTTGTCTAGCTTTCAAAACAACATTTTTGGGTAAACTACTCAAATCAATGGGATCATTGTAAAATGTTTCTTGCCATGCGTTTTTTTCCCTTCTTTTTTGTTCCCTAAGAGACTGATTTTGTTCGCATCTATGACAAACTTGTCCGTATCCTGAGTGTCCACAAGCAAATTTTTTCTTTCTTCTCGACATGGTTTTTACCTCCAAAAATTTTCAGCATATCTGTTTTCACTGTGCCGAGAATCAGTTAGTTCAAGATTTAAACTAATTACACTTAATCGAATTATTTTTGGTGATTCTATCTGGTTAAATTGATTAAGGTTGTGAAATCATACTAAATCCCATCCGATACCATTGATAGTTAGTGAATTGTTTCAAAGATAATGAATTTTTTATAAAATATTTAGTCATATTAAAATAGACGGTATTAAACGGAACATCTAGTATTTTTGTCCTTAATAATTATAGTAATATAATCCTAATTAATTCCCAAATAATCGAATTTAGATAAATAATTAGTCTAAAAGCCTTTATCTAACATTGATCCCCTCACAATATTTAGGATACTCGATGCTTATTAGAATCAACAAACTTTGTTACGTTATATTAAGATTTTTCTTTACAAAACTTTATTAAGTTCTCAATTAATGAGAAAATAGGATTCAACAATAAAAAGCCATCGCCTCTTTTTGTCAAAAAAATACACAAAAATAAATATTACTTAACATTTACTCAAAATTAGCAAAACAAATAAGTAAAAATACTAAAAAAAAGCAGACGAATAGGATTTGAGGAATAAATAACTCTTCGTAGTTAATTAAAAGGTCAAATTACGATAAAATTTTAGAGGATAAAATAAAATTTACTATAATCATGATAAAGTCGAATCTTCGTAAAATAATCTCTTTAGTATTAGTTGTAACTATTGCTTTGTTTAGTTTTAATCAAGGGGCGATCGCACTTACGGGGAAGTATAGTGATGATACCTTAACCGTTATTGCTGATTTAACTCAAGTAATTGAAACCCCTGTGGATGCAGCGATCGAAGTCAAAAAGGAAAATCAAACCCTTGCCCGTAAACAGATTAACGATTATGTTTCTCGTTACCGCAAAAATAGTAAGTATAGCGGTTTAAAATCCTTTACTACCATGCAAACTGCCCTTAATTCTCTTGCGGGATATTACACCTCTTACGGTAATCGCCCTATGCCTGAAAAGTTGAAAAAGCGTCTTTTACAGGAATTTAAACAAGTAGAATTTGCTATCAAAAAAGGCTATTAATTCCATTAGGAATTAGTCATTGTTAATGAGACATTAGCTAAAAACTAACATTTTTTCAAGGTATTTCGGGCTTATAGCCCGATTTCTGGAGTTGTTTATTCTTCATTCTTAATATATGGATTTATTGACTATTACCCATCAGGCTCAAATTTCTGCCCACCATCTTGCAACATTATCTGAGTCTGCTCGTAACCATGCCCTAAGTATGATCGCATCTGCTTTGACTACCCATCAAGAAGACATCGTTAAAGCCAATAAAAAAGATTGTGAGTTAGCCGAAAATAATATTATATCTCCTGCATTATATGCCCGTCTCAAGCTAGGAGAGTCTAAATTACAAAGTGCGATCGCTGGAGTTAAAGATGTGGCAAAATTAAAAGATCCTTTGGGCAGTATTTCCTTAAAACGAGAATTAGATCAAAATTTAGTTTTAGAGCGAGTATCTTGCCCTCTAGGGGTTTTAGGCGTGATTTTTGAAGCGCGTCCAGAGGCATTAATTCAGATTGCCAGTTTAGCCATTAAATCAGGGAATAGTGTCATTTTGAAAGGGGGGAAAGAAGCGCTCCATACTTGCACGATGTTAACGGAAATTATCCAAAAAGCCTTACAAGAAACGGAGGTTAACCCTTATACTGTACAACTTTTAACTACTAGGGAGGAAATTAAGGCACTTTTAGATTTAGATGAGTATGTGGATTTGATTATTCCTCGTGGTTCAAATGAATTTGTCCGTTTTGTGCAGGAAAATACCAAAATACCCGTTTTAGGTCATGCTGACGGTATTTGTCATCTGTTTATTGATGAATACGCTGATTTAAACCAAGCTATTACCATCACCGTTGATGGGAAAACCCAGTATCCTGCGGCTTGTAACGCTATTGAGACTCTTTTAATCCAAGAGGCGATCGCACCTGATTTTTTACCGAATATTGCCCAAGCCTTGAGAGAAAAAGGGGTGACACTAAAAGGAGATGAAGCCACAAGAAATATTATCGACTGTGAAATGGCAACAGAGGAGGATTGGCGCACTGAATACAGTGATTTAATTCTCTCGATTAAAATTGTTGAGACTATAGAAGATGCGATCGTGCATATAAATAAATATGGTTCAAAACATACCGATGGTATTGTGACGACAAACCTAGAAAATGCAGAAAAATTCTTGAATGAAGTGGACTCAGCAGGAGTATATCATAATTGTTCCACCCGTTTTGCTGATGGTTTCCGCTACGGTTTTGGGGCAGAAGTAGGTATAAGTACTCAGAAAATGCCCCCAAGAGGACCTGTGGGGTTAGAAGGATTAGTGACATACAAATATAAATTAAGAGGACAAGGGCAAATCGTCGCCGACTATAATGGTAGTAATGGAAAACCTTTTACTCACAAAGAATTAAGCTATCTTTGATTTTTGGGACAAGTGAGTAACTCCAATTAAATCATTTTTTGGGGGTTTCCAACAGTTGCCATTAATCTGTAGTTAAGGCTTCTAGCCCGATTTCTCCCAGACATCTACTTTAACACTGATTGAAACTCGATAAACCAATCCATTGTCTGTTTTGACACATAACCCTCAGAAACGATCGACTCTTCTAATTTCACAGAAGATAATTTGCTTTGTTTTTTGATGATTTCTTGGATTTGAGATGAATTAATTAAATTTGCTTTTTGTAAATAATCTTCAATTAAATACCTTTTCCATAGTCTTTTTGGTTCGGATAACAACCTATATAACCACTCTAAACCAATATTACTTACCCATTGAGGCGATCGCCCCTTATAACCTGCTTCAAAATCAATGGTAGCACCAATGGGGAAAAATAATTTGACAGAGGGTAAGTGCTTACGATACTTAAGAATCCATTTTTCTTGCTTAGGTGCACCAACTCCCACTACTAAAACATTCGCCCCCGACTCGTTAATTTTCTTGATGATTTCTTGACATTCAACCTCATCTTTTTCAAAACCAAAACTAGGAGATAAAGCGGTTATAACCATCTCTCTACCTACTTTTTGATTGATATTATTTTTTGCTTTTTCTGCTACCCCTGATCCACCGCCGAGGAGAAATATTTTAATATCTTCGTTACCTTGATTGTAATTATAAAAAGCAGGAAATAAATCCGAACCTGAAATTTTCTCTTTTATCAGTTTTCCTAACAATTTTAAGACATACTGAAGTATTCTACTATAACAAACTACATAATCGGCAACGTTATAAACCTTAAGAAACTCCGGATCTGCTTGTAGTTTTACTAAGTGATCCACATTGGGAGTGACAATCAATCCCCCTTTTTCCGTTAATTCCGCTAACAATTCTAACAGGCTTATATTGTTGATGCTGATATTGAGGAAATTAATTTTTTCCATGGAGTTTGCGATGAGGTAAATGTATGTGCGTGCTGCGAAGCAGATCAAAGGGAGTTAAGGGGGATCATATTCTTATGACTCCTAAACAGGATGCTACATGATAATGCTATAGTTACTTTATTTTAACATCTCAATCATTTTTAACTCTTATGCCGCAATTTTACCAGTTAATTAGATTTTTGTCTCTGTGTTTTCACTTAATAACTGATGTTACGCAAAAAGATAATTAGTTGTTGTTTTGAGGTATCAGGTGTCAGGTTTAAAGTCAAAAAAATTCACCCTTTTTTCTTTTGACTTAGTTTTTCGATTAAACTATGTAACATTCTGCTTTATTATTTCCTGAGACCTGAAACCTAAAACCTACTAAAACTTAACACATCAATAAGTGCGTAACGTCAGTTAATAAGAGAGCCTAAATGTGGTAATTGCTATATTTTAAATACTTCAATCAGACGTGTAGAATGTCGGTTTTAAATGTTTCTAGTATGATATTTCTAATGTATTTTTGTTAAATCGGGACTGATACGACAAGCAATTAATTTTGTTTTTTACCCGGGGGAATAAACCGAATTTCAATACGTCTTCTTACTTCATCTTGTTGACGATTTGGAGGAGCTACTTCCCCCGAAGGTAGATATAATTGAGCAGCAGAATAAGCCCTAAAATTAACCCCTTTTAACTCCTCCTGCTGTGATAATTCTTGCACCACTGCTAAGGCTCTCATTAAGCCTAAATCTGCATTTGAACCTGCTTTTAAATTCCCGACTTGTACCTGATTTTGGGCAACTTTTTCTAAGGTTTGATCTAAGTTTCCCGTAGCACCAATTACCTGCCCGTCTGTGTGTCCAATTACTTGGATAAAATCAATATTTCTTTCTTGAATAATTTGTTTTATTTGGGGGGCAATTTCTTTATTTATATAACTTTTTAATTCTGATTTTAATTCTGCTTTTCCCGATTCAAACTGAAATTTTCCCGATTTTTCATCAATTATAATCGGTGTTGCTGACTGCAATTTTCTATTTAATTCCAAAGATTGAAATAAGGCTAATAGTAATAAAAAACTCATAATCATAAAAGCATTAGACATCAAATCTGTAAAGGATGGAAAGACATCTAAATCATTATTCTCTCTGGTACTTTTTAGGCGCGATGGAGTTCTCATTTTTTTTATGATAATATATTAATATATTTATTTAATAATAATTTTAACAAAGATAAGTAACCATAGAATGATATATGATTAATTATTTTAATAGATTTTATAAATTATAAGGAACTAATATTTATCATGTTATACCAAGAACAAAACCCCACAATAGTTAATCTCGATTGGCAATTTATAGAATTATGGATTGATGCGATTATTTTTCCCCCTCACATTTTAATATTAGTAGGTGATAATCAAGGAAATTTTAATGTTTATGATCCTGCAAATCAATATAAATCTATCTTTTCTACAAATAATTATGATGAGGTTAATTCATGGTTATTAGAAGATGAATATGAAAGAGTTAATGGTAGAGTTTTAGCGGAAGAAATGATGTGATTTATTTTTACCCAACTTAAATTATTGTAGCTAGGGTTTCACTTCGTTTAACCAAAAAGAGCGATCGAGTTCTCATTTTTTTATGATATAATTAATTTCAATTATTGTAGGTTTTGTTTTACTTCGTTTAAATCAATCTACGAAAAGAATTCCTATATTGCTACATCTTAAACAAGAATTCTAACATGAATATCGCTACTAATGATAAATTAACAATGCTCAAAGAAAAAATTAAAGTAATTAAATCAGAAATTCAAGAGGAATATAAAATAGAAGAATTAGGCTTATTTGGCTCTTATATTAGAGGTGAAGAAACAGAAAATAGTGATATTGATATACTAATTAAGTTCAAATCAGAAGCAAGATTTGGGCTAGTTACATACTGTGAATTAGAAAACTTATTGAGCGAAAAATTAGGCAAGAAAGTCGATTTAGTGATGAAAGATAACTTAAAACCGCACCTTAGTAAATATATTTTAAATGAGGTAGTTTATCTATGACTAAAAGAGAATTAAAAGATTATTTAGAGGATATTTTAGAGACATTATTAATTATTGAAACATTTACAGAAGATTTAACTTTTGATTCTTTTATTAAAGATACAAAAACTATATTTGCTGTTAATCATGCCATAGAAAGGATAGGAGAAGCTACTAAAAATATCCCCGACAATATCAGAATAAAATATCCTCATATAAAATGGAAAGGATTAACAGGTATGAGAGATAAAATTATTCATTATTATTTTGGTATTAATTATCAAATTGTCTGGGATACCATCAAAAGAGATTTACCAGTATTAAAACCCGTAATTGAGGACATTATTGAAAATCTTTAAATCATTAATTACTTATTTTTCCATAAGTTTTGCCAATCTTCATCCCACATTTTTTGCCAATCCTCATTCCAAAATCTTTCCCATTCTTCTTTTTGAGACGATTGATTTCTGTCTGAAGATTTATCCCATTCCCAACCAGATTTTTTTCTGTTAGATGATTTGTTTCGATTATAAGAATTTTCAAATAATTTTTTCATTAAAAGTAACATAAATTTTTCATTATTTTCTAATAATTTTAATCTTTCCTCTAACTCTTTACTTATTTTCTGAAAATTCTTGAATAATTCTGAATAGTTATTTATATTTTTAACAGAACTTTCTCCTAGTTTTAACAAAATATCTCGACTGGTATTAGTCATTTCTAAATATCTATCATTATTTTTAACGGAATTTTCTCCTAGTTTTAACAAAATTTCTCGGCTAATATTAGTCATTTCTAAGTATCGCTCATTTATCATATTAATATTAGATTCAATCTGATTAAGATTTTGGGCTAACTGTGCCATTTTATCGCTAGAAACTTCTAAGGTTTTGATGTTCGTAGTAATAGGCTTAACGACTTGATTTAATCTATTAATTGCTTCCAAAAATATTCCTTGAATCTTCGCTAAATTTGTCGTTGTTTCCGCTAAACCATCGTTAAATTTACTTTCCTTAATGGCTTCAGCAGAGTTTATAAAAATATTAGCACTTTTATCTAAGAGTTCGATCGCATCTTTAAACTGTTGATAATTGGGGGTAACTTGTACCATTTTCTTAACAGATAAATTAAAGGTTTTAATATTCCCCTCCAGAGGTTGAATTGTCTGATTAAGAATATTAATCACCTCTAAAAGAGGTTGTTGAATTGCCATTAAATTATTAGTAGTAATGGCTAATTGTTCACTAAATTGACTTTCCTTAATAGTATTAGCAGAATCAGTAAAAATAATGGCACTTTCTTCTAATTTTTCAATGGAGTATTTAAACTGTTCATAATTAGGAGTAACCTCTATCATTTTATTAATAGAAGCATCAAAAGTTTTTATATTATTTTCCAGAGGTTGAATTGTCTGATTAAGAATGTTAATTATTTCTAAAAGAGGTTGCTGAATAGTCATTAAATTATTCGTAGCCATCATTAATTGTTCACTAAATTGACTTTCCTTAATAGTAGTAGCAGAATCAGCAAATAAAACCGAACTTTCTTCTAAACTCTCACTAGCTTTTTTCAATTCCTCATAAATATTTAACGCTAAATTAGTGGCTTTTTTACTATCTTTATTAAAAACAATAACTCCCTTAGTTAACTCTTTTGTGGATGCTGTAAACGCCTCTTGAGTTTGAGCTAAATTATCAGTAATTTTTTCTAAATTTTCACTAAATTTACTCGCTTCAATACGATTAGATGCGATTAAAATGAGATTGGCACTGTGATCAAAACTTTCTATATTTTGTCTTAAAATAGGCATCATTTTTTGGAGACTTTCCACTTGAGTTTCCAGAGATTTTGTGGATAATTGAAAAACATTTGCCCCAGCAGTAATGGCACTCGAAGCATCTAATAAATTTTGATAAACTTGATAGGCTAATTTTTGAGATTTCTCATTTTCATCAGCAATTTTATCAGCAGCTTTTTTAAAAGTTCGCTCTAAAACTTGCCCTACTTTTTCATGAAATCTCTCTAAAAATTCTGTCTGTTTATCCACCATTTTATTAATTGCTTTATCTAATCTTGTGTCACCTTCAACTAAAGGTTTATAAATATTATCGAGATAGTCTTCTAAGTTGTTAAGTAGGGAATTTTTCTCTAAACTAATATTATATTTTAGGTTAGTTACAGTCAAAATAGATGCACAAAATAAACCGATTAAACTGGTGATAAATGCGATCGCCATGCTTTGTAATGGACGTTGTAATTGATTAGTTAAATTAGTAATATCTGAGCCACCTTGATTAATAATTTCGCTGATACTATTTAAGTTTAATGTGATGCCTAAAAATGTACCTAATAAACCAAAAGCTAATAATAAATTAGGGATAGTTTTAGTTATATATTCTGCTTCCTCACAACGAATCTTAACATTTAAAAAAGTGATGGTTTCTTGGTTATATACTCCATCAATTAAGGCAATGGTATTCACATTTTCTATCTCTTGACTTGCCTTAGTAAATCTTTGTTGTAATAGATTAATAAATCTCGGTTGTATTCCTTTACTATCACCATTAACTAATCTTCTTGTTTTCTTTTCTAAATCCTGTAAATGAAGGTATAAACTACGTCTAGTAAAAGCTGATAAAATAGCAGGTAAAATAACAAAAATAACTGTTGTTATGGTTAACCATAAAGGGAAAATTTTAAATGTTTCTAGCATAATTTTACTTTTGAGCAAAAATACTCTATCTGGTTATATTTATATGATATAATAAATTTATTTCAATTCAATCAAATATTATGACAAGAAAACAAATACTTTTACGGGAAATAGAATCAATGTCTGAAGAAGAATTAAACGAGATGTTGATTTTAGTGGAAAAAATGAAAAAAGAGTCAAAGTCAAATGAGAATAATGATAATTCGACACAGCCCGATCGTCAAGGTTCGGGAAAATCCATTTTACGTCATGCAGGAAAATGGGTGGGAGATGATTTTCATGAATGTTTGCAAATGGTTTATGATTCTCGTGGTATGGCAAAATTTTAACGTGATTGGCAAAAGAAGTCCTCATTCTCAGCGATAGCGGAATGAAGGATGAATGCTTCGACTAC
>CAYPDC010000143.1:0-9920 GCA_964409355.1 uncultured Cyanobacterium sp. | reverse complement strand
GATTTTTTTACATCGGGGATTTTAACTGAAAATAACGATAAAATTATAACAAATAATTATTTGTGAATAATATATGGAAGTAACTTTAGAGGTTATGAGGAATGAATCAACGAGCAGAGGCAATACACATAATTCACATTAGTTATGGTGATATTAAACAAAGAATCATTTTAAGCAATGAAACGTATTCCATTGGGCGTCATTCTAGCAACAAAATTGTCATTCACCATCCGACTATTTCTCGTTTTCATTGCACAATATTACCTGTTAAATATAAAGGCAATAATCGGCAAAGTCTTTTTTGGATTATTGATGGAGATTTAAAAGGAAATCGTAGTTCTAATGGAATTTTTATTAACGGCAATAAATCTTTATCCCATGAATTAAATTCTAAAGACTGTATTACTATTGGTGGACACGACGTTGAGATTATTTATGAAATTTTATACAATATTGATGTAGAGGCTTTAAAAATTTCTGACTCCTATGTACCTTCAGTTACGTTGTCTAGTATAGATAGTAATCATAAATGTTTTGCGACATCGTCTTTACAAACAACTATCATTGAGGAAAATCAGGCACAAAATGAGCATTTAATTAAAGATATTTTATTTACATTAAATCAAAATAAATATCATTTAAAAACTCCTTATATTCATATAAATAGGAAGGAAAAAATAACTCATTTTAATTCACATTTTCAAGAAGAATTTCCTAATTTTAATCGCAATTCTTATCCTAATCCTTTCGTTGATAATTTAGTTAAAGAATTGACTAACACCGAGAGGGTAGTTTACATTAGACAAGTAAAATATCAAGATAATAATTATACTCAATATGCTTATTATAATCAAACAAAAGACATTATTGAAAGTTATCTTTTTTGTTTTGAGGATAGATATACTTTGGAGAAGAATTTGCAGGAAAATGAAGAAAAATATCGAGCAGTAGTGCGCCAAATATCGGAAGGAATTATATTAGTTGATCCTATTTCTAAACAAATTATTGAAGCGAATCAGGCTTATTGTAGCCTTGTTGGTTATAGCAATGAGGAAATTTTGACTCTGAAAATTTATGATGTTTTAGCCAGTGATCCTGACGTTCATGATAGTATAACTCGTAAGGTTCTAAAAAATCATCTCAATTTAATTCAAGAATCGATTCATCGTCATCGCAATGGTCATTTTATCGATGTAGAAATTAACATTAGTGCAATTTACTACGGTGCAAAGGAATATATTTGTTATGCGGTTAGGGATATTACCGAAAGAAAAATGGCACAGGAAATGTTATCTTATCAAGCCTGTCACGATTTACTGACTCAATTGGGGAATCGCAATCTTTTTAATGAACAATTATACAAGGCGATCGAGCGTTCTCAAAGGTATAAAAGTCAATTAGCCGTTATTTTTATTGATTTAGATCGCTTCAAGAACATTAATGATACCCTAGGACATAACATCGGCGATCGCTTCTTACAAGAAGTAGCCATTAAAATCAAAAATTGCTTACGCAGTGCAGACATAATTGCGCGTTGGGGGGGGGATGAATTTACCATACTTCTATCAGAAGTCAAAAATCCTCAAGATGCGACTATTGTCTCCAAAAGAATCTTCAACACTCTCAAGCAACCAATTATGATTAGTGAGTATCAGTTATATTGTCATTTAAGTATGGGCATTGCCATTTATCCTCAAGACGGAGAATCTCCGGAAATCTTATTAAAAAATGCCGATATTGCTCTGTATCGTAGCAAAGACAGTGGCGGAAATCAATATCAATACTATAATCCTTCGATGAATCAAAGAAACACAGAGTTACTACAGATGGAAACAAGTCTGTATCAAGCAATTCAGGGAAATCAACTACATTTACACTATCAACCTCAAGTAAATATTAACACGGGTAAAGTAACAGGAATGGAAGCCTTAATTCGTTGGCAACACCCAGATTTAGGTATGGTATCACCTGCACAATTTATCCCCATTGCCGAAGAAACAGGATTTATTAATAGTATTGGGGAATGGGTTTTATTTACTGCTTGTAAACAGAATAAAGAATGGCAAAATTTAGGCTTACCCCCCATAAAAATGGCAGTGAATTTATCCCCTAGACAATGTCAACCTCATCTAGTATCTTCTCTAAAACAAGTATTAAGAGAAACAAAATTAAGCCCTCAATATTTAGAATTAGAAATCACGGAAACAAGTATTATTATTCATCCTGAGTTGACGAAAGAAATATTAGAAGAATTGACAGAAATAGGCGTTTCCATTACTATGGATGATTTTGGCTCTGGTTATTCATCAGTAGGTTACTTAAAAAAATTTCCCTTTCAAAAAATAAAAATAGACCAAAGTTTTGTTAAAGAATTAAAAAATGAACCCAGTGACTTAGCGATTATTTCAGCCGTGATAACATTAGGGAAAGGTTTTGAGCTGCAAGTCGTAGCTGAAGGCATAGAAAGTAAAGAACAAGCGGAATTACTAAGAGATTTACAATGTGAAATTATGCAAGGTTATTTTTTTAGTCGTCCTTTACCAGTTAATGATGCCACAAAATTTATTCAATCGGTAATTAATAAGGGTATTTACTTTTAGTGTCAAGGCAACTACGAACTCAGAACTACAAACTATTCATTATACACTATTAACTATAGAAGATGAAGGAAAAAAATGTTCTAATGGTTCATGGTATTACCGATACTGGTAGAATATTTCAATCCATGAGTAATGTTTTAGAAGAAAATGGTTTTCAACCCCATACTATTGATTTAATTCCTAGTATTGGTACAGCAGATTTAAGAAATTTAGCTCAACAACTTAAAGTATATATTGAAAATAAATTTGAGGATGCAGAAAAGATAATTTTAATTGGTTTTAGTATGGGAGGCTTAGTTACTAGATACTATTTACAGCGATTAAACGGAATTCAAAAGACTCATAAATATATAACCATTTCTGCCCCTAATAATGGTACAAACACTGCCCATTTATTACCCCTAAAAGGTATTGAGCAAATGCGTCCAGATAGCGATTTTTTACTAGACTTAAATAGAGATGTAAATGAAATTTTAAATAAAATAGAAACTCTGTGTTTATGGACTCCTTTTGATGTGATGATTATTCCCCCAAAAAGCTCGGTTATGGGAGTAGGAAAAGACGTAAATTTTCCAGTCTTAATTCATCGTTGGATGTTAGAAGATAATAGAGTTTTACAAGAAATTATTAATTTTATTAGGAATTAACAATAAAGGTTCTTCTACAGTCTTGTGTGAGCAATAAAATAAATTTTCTAAATTTCTAAAGCATTGAGGATTCTTGAATTTTTATCTCCAATTCTTAGGTGATTTCTAATAATAAATATACCTGCATGATCCCCCCTAACCCCGCAAAACACAAAGGGGGAATTATAAGGAAGATTGGTAAATTCTTTCTTGGAAACCGCCTTAAATAAAATATATTAATTAATATTTAGGATTATTTAATCAATTTTTCTGGTATCTCTTAATAAACTGGTAGTTTGATGGGGTGTTAGTTTGCCTGTTTTCTGTAGATTTTCATAAGTGGAAGCCGCCGTTTTTGCTAAATCTGGTTTTCCTATTTTTGTCGCCGCTACCTGCATATTAATTAACAAATCTCCCGTTTTATGGGCATCCTTAGTTTTATTTAATTCATCACTATAAATATTTAATTCCCATCTTAATTTATCTTCATCTATTTCTTTATTTATCTCTTTAATTTCTTGATAAGAGCCTGTATATTTTAAAGTACCAATAGTTTTAATAGTTGAATAATTTTCGGAAGGGATAAATTCTATTCTGGCGATTCCTGTTTCTGGGGGTAATATCTGCTGAAACCAGTTTAAGGCTAAGTCGGTGCGAGTTACTCCTGTGGCTTGAAGGTTGTTAATGGCTTGGATGGCTTCATTTTTGTTGTTACTTTGATTGAGAAGGTTTGTAACTTTTGTGCTATAACTGGCTAAGGAAAGGCTATCTTGAGGGCGAAGATTCTTGACAATGGCGATACAGGCTTCTTTGGCTTTTTGTAGTTTCTCCCCTGCCATGGAACTACTGGTGTCAAGGGCGATCGCAACTTTTAATGGTAATGATATACTGAATATTAGCTTCGGGGGTGATTCTGAGACGAAATAGGTGTTGAGATGTACTAGAAATTCCTTTATAGGTGCGATCGCATTCTAAGGTTAGGGTAAACATAAATCAATAATTGTGATACTAAAGTTATCTGTATTAATTATATAAAGTTAGTGAACAATTTCATCAATGATTATAATAAATTAAAATAGTAGAGTGAGGAATCAACACCTTCATCTTTGCTATGTTCGTTTTATCACACCGTAACAAGAGGTAAAAATAATGGAAATTGTTATTAATATTCCTGATAATATGACATCAAAATTGGAAGATAAATGGGGAAATTTGTCTCAAAAAATTCTAAAAAATATAGCTTTGGAAGCATATCAAAATAGGTTGATTAGCACCTATGAGTTAAAAGAAATTCTTAATTTATCTTCATCTTTAGAAGTTCATAAATTTTTAAAAGAATCTGGTGTGTTTCTTAATTATGATGAGGAGGAATTAGAAGAAGATTTGAAAACTATTAAGGCTTTAAGAGGGATTGAATGATTATTATTTCTGATACTTCTCCTTTTTGTTATTTAATCTTAATTGACTGTATTAATATTTTGCCTCAGCTATACAGTAAAGTTATTATACCAGAGGTAGTTTATCAAGAATTAACGAATCAAAGTTCACCAAGAAAAGTTAGGGAATACTTACAAAATAAACCAGATTGGCTCATAATTAAAAATCATCAAGAAAAAGTTGATTTAGATTTAGATAAACTGGATAAAGGAGAAAGAAGTGCTATTATTTTAGCGGAACAAATTAAAGCTGATTTGATTATTTTAGATGAAAAATTAGCTAGAAAAATTGCTAAAAATAGAAATTTAAAAGTAATTGGTTTATTAGGTATTCTTTATGATGCTTGTTTAGCTGGTTTAATAGAAGTTGAGAAGTTTAAAGAGTTAGAAAAAACTAATTTTTTTGTTTCTCGTAAATTATTAGAAGATATTATTAACAAAGTTATCTTGAGATAACAAAGAATCAATTTCTTGCTGATAACTTAAACCCATTAAAATCAAAAAATGTTTGTATTCGTTCTTTAAAGATGCGATCGCACCAATTTGTAAATCATAAGCCCCAATAGGTGTACCTTTCTCTTCTAATTTTTTTCTAATAATTCCAAAAAATTCGGCACATTTATCGTCAAAAGGATAAGAATAAAATCTATTTAAAAATAATTGTTGTTTAGCTAAACTTTTTTCAGGATTTTTACTTTTTTGTGAACCATAAAATAGCTCCGATTTGACTACAGAATAAACCGCTATATCAGAATCTCGGTGACTTTCTAATTTTGATTTTAAAGTTAAATTGCGTCCATTTAGATAAACTATACAGCAATTAGTATCTAATAAATAAATCATTCTAAAGTCTCCCTTTGAGTAAATTCCCCTTGAGAATATCTAACAATAGGATCATCTGCTAAACAACCGTAAGTTTGTTCAATAAAATCATGCCATTCTCCTTTTTTTTCTTCAAAATTATCGCTCTTATTAAGGATTTTTTCTGATAATTCTTGCCATAAATTTCCCCATTTTTCCAAATCAATAACAACGGCTTTTTTTTCTCCTTCTTAATTGTATTCCTTTTTCTGACATTTTTGTCTCAAATTGTTGACGAAAATTAGGCTTATTTGGCACACCATTAAAACTTAAATTACCATCTCGATCGAGCCAAAATTCTAAACCAGATGAAATGTCATCATTTTTTAATATATCCATAACTAAATTTTTGTATCGATTAGTTAAAGGTAATAATCGCTGATTTTTTGAACCTCGCCACCGCAAATTATCGTGTAATTCTTCTTTATATAAATCATCAATTAATAAATCTATTTTACTTAATAATAACTTCTGCTCTTGATTCCCGTGACGCAATAAATTTTCTAAAGTATAACCCGTATAACAAATAACTCCTAAATCTTTTTTTTGCTTAATTATCTCTATTAAATAAGTTAATTCTTTAGCCTGTAACATGGGTTCACCCCCAGAAAAAGTAACCCCTTCTATGTCTGTTTGAGTTAAAATCCAATCCGCTAAAAATTCAATGGAAATGAACTCTCCCCCTTCTAAATACCATGATTCTGGTACGATACAATTCGGACAAGCAAATTTACATCCTTGTACCCAAATTACAGCACGGGAAAAAAATCCTAAAACCTTAACTGGAGACTGATAGCGAAAAATCCTTATTTGTTTCATATTTTGTCTGTTTAGATTGTCGAATTGTTGAGTTATCGAATAGTTAAACTTTTAAATTTTTAGTTTTTTGCGTACTTAAAAGTTTGTTGCAATATTTTTTTGACTTCTGATTAAGCTAGTTTGCAAACCCTTCGGGATGTGCTTTCGCAGTACGCATCTTCCTATAATTAATGTATCTTAGTATTATACATCTGGTAGAAAATATTAATATAAGTTCTTAGGATTATAGGATTAAGTTCCTTGATTAACGCTGCTTGTGGTGTCCCTTTATTGGTGGGAAATAGTTCTTTGCCGTCCATGTATCCACTTTTTAACCATGATTTAATTTCACGTCTTAATAGTGGGTAGGTTTCGAGTTTTGCAAGTAATTTTTTGTGGTCGATTTTGTCGAAACATTTAGCAATATCTGCATCTAGCACATATTTGGCTTACTGATTAATACTACATACTTCACTCAATTTATCTCATCCCATGATAGAGGTATTTTTTCTTCTTCCGTAGTAAATAAATGAGCAAAATTATTATGATAACGACATTGATGACATCTCTGATGATGAGGAAAGTCTATCTTATTTTCTAAGTAATTTTGATGGTAATTTTCTAGTTGTAAAAGTAAATTTTCTAATTCTTTTTCTGTCTGTAAATGTTTTTGTTGATTATAGTTAATGGTAAAACTTTTGGGCTTTTCTGGTAATCGCACAAACCAGTAAGTAAACGAGATTTGTTCGGGAAGGTAATTAAACTTTTTTACTAAGATATATAGATATAATTTTGTTTGCCAATTCTGTAAGATTTTATTTTGTCTTTCAGGCATTGGATAGGTTTTCCAGTCAACAATTACCGCTTTATCTTCATACAAAACTAATAAATCATAAATGGCAGTGAATAAGTATTTTTCTGAGAAATAAGTAATTTGATATTCCGCTTCTCTGAATTTGATTTTTGGATCTTGCCAAAGATTTTGAGTTTCCAGAATTAATGTTTTGACTGATTTAAGTAACTCTACATTTTCACTTTCTAATAAGTCTATATTTAATCCTAAATTATATTGTTGCATTAATAAATGAAATTGTTTCCCCCATTGACCTTTTTCTTCTATTTTTAGATCAATAATAGAATAATATTTTTCTAAATATATCTTTTGAAATTGAGGAGGACAACTTTTCAATAAATTTAATTGACTTTGGGATAAATTCCAGTATTTGTTCATAATTCTATTTTTTGTTTCTTCTAATTCTATGTTATAATAATTACTATTTCAGAAATAAAGTTGGTATTCTATGACTGAAGTAGAAAAGATTTTGTTAGTAGATGATGAACCGGGTATTAGGGAGTCAGTACAGGCATATTTGAGTTGTAATGATGATTGGGATGTACAAGTAGCCAGTAACGCAAAGGAAGCATGGGAAAAGATACAAGCGGATGTGCCTGATTTAATCATCTCTGATATTATGATGCCCGAAGTCGATGGTTTACAGTTTCTTCAGCAGTTACGGGAAGATAGTCGCTATCGCAATTTACCCGTGGTTTTTCTCACTGCTAAAGGGATGACGGGCGATCGCATCGAGGGATATACAGCAGGGTGTGACGCTTATTTACCGAAACCTTTTGATCCAGATGAATTAGAAGCTATTGTAGCTAATTTACTGGCAAAAAAACGCAATATGCCCGAAAATCAGTCATCCACGGTACAGTTAGATGAATTGTTAAAAGATGTTAAGGATATAAAAGATCGTTTAGAGAGTAGTAGTAAATTTGCCACAGTGGACTCTCCCATCAAAATTGATTTAACTCCGAGGGAGCAAAGTGTGTTAGATTTAGTCTCTCAAGGGCTAATGAATAAGGAAATTGCCAAAACCTTAGAAACAAGTGTCCGTAATGTGGAAAAATATGTTAGTCGTCTCTTTAGTAAAACTGGTACAAATAGTCGTACAGAATTAGTAAGATTTGCTTTAAAACAAGGATTGACAGATTGATTTGGGTTTGGGGTTGGGAGTTAGGAGAGAGGGAGGCATGGGGAGATGGGGAAGATAGGGGAGACAATCTAATACTTCTCAATTGTTAATTATTAATTGTTAATTGTTTATGGTTGCTTTACAACAACAACGCGCATGGGTTAACATCGACATGGAGGCTTTAACTCATAATGTTACAGTGTTAAAACAATGGTTAAATCCCCAGACTAAATTAATGACGGTAATCAAGGCTGATGCTTATGGGCATGGTGCAGTAAAAGTCGCCCAAACTGTTGTTAAAGCAGGTGTAGAATCAGTTGCGATCGCAACTTTAGTGGAAGGAATCCAGTTAAGAAAAGCCGATATTCAAATACCGATTTTGATTTTAGGCGCAATTAATACCCCCGATGAAGTCAAAGAAATAGTAAAATATAACCTCGAAGCCACTTTATGTACACCCCATCAAACTCAAATTTTTGCTGATACCCTCCAAAGCCTCCATGCTACTTTACCCGTGCATCTCAAACTAGATACGGGAATGTCGAGATTAGGCACACACTGGCATAATGCAGTGGATTTTGTTAACTATATTCAACAATTCTCCCAATTACAACTTAAAAGCGTCTATTCTCACCTTGCCACTGCCGATGATGAAGATACAACGGTGATGAAACTGCAACAATCCCGTTTTGAGGAGGCTATTACCGCCTTAAAAACCGCAGGTGTTTCTATTCCTTGCCTACACCTTGCCAATTCTGCTGGTACTTTGTGCGATCGCACCCTCCATTATGATTTAGTTAGAGTGGGATTAGCCCTTTATGGATTATATCCTGCTCCTCATTTACGCTCCACAGTATCCCTAAAACCAGTTTTAGAAGTAAAAGCTCGGATTACCCAAATCAAAACCATTTCTCCTCATACTGGCGTTAGCTATGGGCATACTTTTAAGTGCGATGTACCCCTGAAAATTGCCGTAGTTGCCATCGGTTATGCTGACGGCATCCCCCGTTTATTATCCAACAAAATGAAGGTAATCATCAAGGGTAAACTTGCCCCTCAAATTGGTAACATTACTATGGATCAACTTATGATAGACGTGACAGAATTTCCCGATTTGGAAGTAGGTGATATAGTTACTTTATTGGGCAAAGACGGAGATATAGCCATTACAGCTGATGATTGGGCAAATATAATCGGCACTATATCTTATGAAATCCTTTGCGGTTTTAAGCATCGTCTTCCCCGCATTCATGTTAATTCTCGATAAACTTAACTATCTAGTATTTACCGTCAGTGGCTCTACTTTTACTTAACATTTAATTTTTTTCAGTATTTAATGAGTATAGTGCGATCACCCCCTATAAAACAAAGTTTTATCGTTAAACCTATTAGACATCCCCATCAATCGGGCTAGAAGCCCGAAATACTGTTCAAAAACCATTATTTTTGCAGAAGTTTATTTATAAGAATGTAAAGAAATATCAAGATGTATTGAGATGTGCGGAAGGTGGTTTAAAAAAATATCCAATTCACTTTGTTGCCCAAGTAAATATTCAAACTCCCCGAGTAGGATTCGAACCTACGACCAATCGGTTAACAGCCGACCGCTCTACCACTGAGCTA
>CAYPDC010000142.1:0-10024 GCA_964409355.1 uncultured Cyanobacterium sp. | reverse complement strand
ATAGTAAAGGTGGCGATAAACAAAAGTTTTGGCGAGAAATAATGGGTTTTTCCTCTCCAGAGATTATAAAAGAAGCTATTTTAAAAGAAGTAACTTTAGATTTATTAGAATTTCAAAATCAAAATGAATTTGGACAACTATATCGAGCTTATATTAATATAACTGGTGAATCTGGTTTAACTCGAAGAATTAGAACAGTTTGGATTGTTTTATTTAATGATAATGTCGCTAAATTAGTGACAGCATTTCCTGATAGATTAGGAGGTTTATAATGACTAAATTTCAATTATTTGATAATGTTAAATTAACTGAAAATATATCTTTAAGTGATGGTGGAATTGCACCTCAAGAAACCATTGGAACAATTGTTGAAGTTTTTAATAATGGTGAGGCTTATTTAGTTGAATTATTTGGGGATTGGGTAAAATATGATTCTGAGGGTAATTTTATCACAGCAAATAAAGACGAAAAAGACGCTTTTATGCAAACTTTAGGAGTAGAAACTGTTTATGAGCATCAAATGATTTTAACAGTTTCAGCAAGGGAAATTATGGGAGTTAAAGAACATTTAAACGCTTTATTAGAAACTTTACCTGATAATTTAATTTTACAGGTAAGGGATTTTGCTGAGTTTTTACAACATAAACAACAATTAACTACTAAAAATTAAATAGTTAAATTATTACACTGATATATACGGTGCGATCGAACTCTCCCCAAAAGCGCGATTGCTTTGTCATTGGCTTCAAAGTTCAGTTATTGTAGAAATATTAATCACTAATTGATAAAGAAAAGATTAACCAGAATGAATTATAAAATTGAAATAGAACAAGAAGAAGATGGGCGCTATATTGCTGAAATTGTCGAACTTCCGGGTGTTTTAGTTTATGGAAATAGTCAAGAAGAGGCTATTTTAAGAGTCCAAGCTCTAGCTTTGCGTGTTTTAGCCGATCAACTTGAACAGAGCGAACTTGTAGAAAATAATCTGAGTTTATCATTTGTTGCTATATGAGTAAATAGTCATCTGCTAAAGCAAAACGAGTATTAAAGGCATTGAAAAAGATAGGTTGGACAGTTAAACGCCAAACTGGCTCTCATAAAATCTTAGAAAAATCAGGTTGGAATGATGTAGTTTTCGCTTTTCATGATGGAGAAGAAATTGGTCCGAAAATGTTAGCCAGAATTGCTAAATTAACAGGATTAACCTCAGATGATCTTTAATGGCGATCGCACACCGACACCTTATCAAACAGATCGCACTTCTAACCCCACAAAAACCGATCGTCTTTTAGATCAGAAATGTTATTATAAAACCGAAATATCAAAAACTATGATGTTTAAATATAGATAATATGAGCAAATTGCAATTAATTCAGGCAGAAATAGAAACTCTTACCCCCGATGACTTTAGCTATTTAAAAAATTGGATTAATGAGTTGGATGAGCAAAAATGGGACAAGCAAATTGAGGAAGATTCTAATAAGGGAAAACTTGATTTTCTAATTGAGGAAGCCTTATTAGAAAAGAGTAAAAATAAATTACAGGAGTTATAAGTGCATCGAACTAATACTAGATTTTGGGACTGTTTTTATCAGTTACCTAAATCAATTAAAATATTAGCAAAAAAGAATTTTGAACTTTTAAAAAGTGACTTAAATCATCCTTCTTTATCTTTTAAAAAAGTCGGAAAATTTTGGTCAGCAAGAGTTGGTATAAATTATCGAGCTTTAGCTTTTAAAGATGGTGAAGATTATATTTGGGTATGGATAGGCTCTCATGAAGAATATGAAAGATTATTAAAATAACTCGATCGAACTCCCCCCAAAAGCTCGATCGCTAAAGGTGGAACAACCTAGTAATTAATGAAATTACCCATCAAAATCATTAACTATTAATCGAGATAAATTTCGTGATTTTCTACGAAGAAAAAGTCATGATATGGATGTTGATTTAACTTATATTTTAATTCTAAACCCTCTAACTCAAGTTTATAAGTATGCTGTTCCGAACTACAGTAGGGAAGAGTAAATACTCCATTAGAGCCACAATCTTCAAACAACAACATCCGATAATCTCTAGTTGATCCCTTACTAATAAAAATTACCATAGTTTTCAGAGAGTGAAGTTGGCAATAAAGAAAATAACTTTTCCACAGGTAAAGTTTTACCAGTTTAGAATCTTGACTATAAGGAATAGACAATCTACTAGCTTCTGCCACAGGTTGTTCGTTGAGAGTGAGAATTGAGTTTAAATCAAAGTATGATTGTAATTCTATTTTGCCCTGAGATTGATCTAAAATTCTCATGGTGCCAAGGGGAATATTGTCCTCCGTCAGAGCTAAAAGTAGGGTAACATTATTTGAGTTGTCAAACTCATCGATTATGTCTTCCTTTGCTTGAAAATTATATTTATACTTTTGATACCCTTTCCATCTCAACTCGTAAACTTTTTCTTTGTCCTCTTGACTTAAAGCTCGGCGGACAATAATCTTAGTCATAATTATATTTTGTTTAATATATAATATTTAATGTTTGTTCTGGAATTATCAGTCTTTTTTTTTTGAATGTAAATAAAAATAAAACGTATTTTTACGGAAGTTTGAGCATTAAAAAAACGGAAAAATACTGACAATTTAAGATAGATTTAAAATATGATTCAGAAAACCTTTTTTTATTTAACTTCTATGGATATAACTGAAGTATTACAATTAGTGGATCAATTAGTTTTTGAACAAACAGGAAAACATTTAGACAATCTTCAACGAGCAGTTTTAGAAGGTACTTGGCAGAAACAAACTTATAATCAAATTGCCGAAAAAAATAATTTCAGTAAAAATCATGTGGGGGATACTGCTTATCAATTATGGGAACTTTTATCGAAGCAATTAGGAGAAGATATAAAAAAATCTAATTTTCGCTCTACCGTAGAAAGATTAAAGATTAAATCATCACCAGTTATTATACAAAATAATAATCATCATAATTTTAATTTTGGTTCGCAAATATTGAATCAAAGAGATAAAATTTTTCAAAAAGATAATCTCAATAGTCAATCAAAATCAAACTATCAAGATTTAAGTTTAGCACCTAAAATAATTAGTAATTTTCTTGATCGAACTTGTGAATTAGGGATTTTAACAGAGATAATATTAACTCAAGAAAAACCCCTAATTTCGGTGTTAGGGTTAGGAGGAATTGGTAAGACTAGCTTAGTTAGACATTTTATCGAATTAAACTTAGAAGAATTTGAAGTAATTATTTGGAAAAGTTTAAAATTTACTAAGTCTTTAGACTTACTGATTAATGATTTATTAAATATTTATCAAGAAGAATTAAAAGAAATTTTAGACGATAAATTAAAACAATTATTTGCTCTTTTTGCTCATAAAAAATGTTTGATTATCCTTGACGATGTGCAGAATCTATTTATTCGTGGTGAATTTGCAGGGCAATATCAAAGTGAATATCAAGATTATCAAAACTTTTTTAAGATGATAACTGAAACGAAACATCAAAGTAATATTATTTTAATTAGTCAAGAAAAATGTACAGAAATGGAATGCTTAGATGAGGAATTATACCCAATTAAATGCTTAGAATTAGAAGGTTTATTTAATCCAGAATTACTGAGTAATTGGGGCTTAAAAGGTGAAGATAGTTGGTTAGATTTAATTAATTTATATGAGGGTAATTTATTTTATTTAAAAAGTGTCGCTTTGTTAATTAATAATAACTATGATGGTGAAGTAGGGGAATTTTTGGCAGAAAATACTTTATTAATTACTAATCAAATGCAGTGTTATTTTAGGGAAAAATTTAACCATTTATCTCCTCCAGAACAAAAAATAATTTTACAATTAGGCAAAGTTGAGCAACCGATGACAAGGGAAGATTTAAGACAAAGTTTAAACTTATCTTCAGTGGATTTTAATAATGGTTTACAGTCACTACAAAAGAGATATTTAGTAAGGAAAATTAAAGCAGATAAAATCATGTTTAAATTGTCAGATGTTTTCAGAGAATATGTGATTAATTGTTTTAAAAAGTGATTATAATTAAATTGTCTCTATTAATAAATTAAATGAAATTACCTAACTTTCAAAAAGCAGTTATTCCTGAATCTAAATTATCAGGATATTGCTTAAATTTAGAACATAAAGATGGTAAACATAAAGCCCGTGTATTTCGTGCCGCTTTAGGATTAACTGCGGAAAATTCAGATGAATTAAGAAACGCACTACTTCAAGGATTAATTAATTATGAAGCAGAATTTCAAAAAAACATAGTTAATGGTGATTTATATATTATTATTTTTTCGATGACTAGAAATAATAAAACTGAGAATATCAAAAGTGTTTGGATTATTAGAAATGGTGAAGATTTTCCTCGTTTAGTAACTTGTTATATTGATGAATAAAATCTATGCTATAATTAATCATCTTTAAAAAAATTAAGGGGTTTACCAATGAATCACGCTATTAATGAAATTGATGTAGTTGCGTTAACTCAGGATTTACCAGAATTAGGGTTAACTAAAGGAGAAACAGGAACTATAGTAGATATTTCCGAATCAGGGGTATTTTTAGTTGAGTTTTCTAATGAAAATGGAGAAATGATTGTCCTAGAATCTTTAAAAAGAGAACAGATAACATTAGTCACTTCTTATAGTCAAGAAAAGACTAAAATAATGGTTTAATTTTTTAGATAAATTCATTTATAAATAGCGAATTTGCTTATATAGTAATCCTAAATCAATTGTACAAAAGTAATGAAATATTCAACGGCAATTACTGCCCTATAATTAAAAAATGTCCTGTTTCTCGATCGCACACAGAACTAATTTTCAAATTTTGTAATCGTGGTTGAATAGCTGATTGTTTTCTTAAAACTTTGGTTAAAATATCAGCATATTTTATTGATTTATCCATTGTAAAATATCCTCTTTTTGTGAATCAAAAACGATTAAGTTTATTTGGTTTCGTTTTTTTGCAAAATTTGTTCCAGCTTCTTCTTTCGTCTTAAATGATTTATACTCACTCCCACTAAATTTATATATTTGCTTTTCGCATTCTTCCCAATTATCAAAAATTCCAGTCTTTCTTCCTTTCCAAACAACATAATATTTTTTAGTAATCATATTTTAATTAAAAAACTAATTTTATTATAAAATGTTAGCTATAAAAGGTGGGCAATACCCACCCTACAACTATTATACAGGCATACCTAAAATATCCTCGATTTTCGGCATATCTTCTAAGGCAATAACTCGCCCTTCATCTTCAAAATTATCGATTTCATTGAAGTTTAAATAACGGTATAATTCACCCTTGAAAGGATCGATTTTTTCAGAGACGATCGCCATATATTCTTCCACCGTGGGAATTTTACCAAGCAAAGCGCCCTCCACCTTAACTCAATACCACTGAGATAGAAACCATCGCCCTCCACAAAAACTCGATCACTAAAAGTGGTGCTGTGCGATTGCATCTCTAACTTCTACAAAATTAGATCGCCCCTTAAAAGTTTACAAGAAGTTAATTTTAAAAATCTCATCACTTACACGATAATTGTCATTAGCATTTTCGATTGCTTGACACTTACCAACACTACCCTCACAATTAAAAGTGTAGTTCCGTCTCGTTTTTATCATTATTCTATCTCCACTTTTTATCTCATTACCAGCCGAGGAGCCACTCATTTTAAAAACACGAAAAATCTCATCACTTACGGAGGGATTATCATTATAGGTGGATTGAGCCTGACATTTTCCTTTACTATCATAACAATTCAGATAATAAATAACCTGTTCTCGTTTGAAAAATAACGTTTCTAACTCTTTCTGAAGCTAAAGCGTCTAGGCTTAAAATATTTACACTGCCTACAATAGCTAAAATTCCGATGAAACTAGACTTTAATGAATTAATTTTAATCATTCCTTAATACCAATACTAATTTTGTTTTTGAGATAAACGTTCATAAATCCATTTGTAACTCAACTTATAAAAATGTTAAAGCGGAAAAGATCGGAAGTTTTAGGAACATATTTGATAAAATTGTAATCAAAGTAAAACAATAACTATAATCGGTAATATATGTAAGAACAATGAAAATTCCTGAAATACTAGAATTGATAGATGAACAGATGAACTGGTGGAAGAAAAAACAGGCACATCTCTAACAGATTTACAAATTGCAGTTTTAGAAGGAACATTAAAGGGTCAAAAATACGCCGACATTGGGGATAAAAATGGTTTTACTGAAGGTCATGTTAGAGATGTGGGTTATGAACTTTTGCAATTACTGTCAAGTATTTTTAATAAATCTTTAAATAAGCGTAATTTAAAAAAGTTTTTAGAAAGACAAAATAATATCAGTCATAGTGTGGTTAATTTTGGTAAAAAAACTACAATAAATTATTCTTATAATGAATCACTATCAGACTCACAAAAAACTGAGCCAGAAATAAAAGAATATAATAAAGTTAAAAATCAAGTGCAAATAAAAATGGCAAAAAAGTTAAAAAATAAAGGTTTAAGTGGTGAAGAAATTGCCGATATTTTAGAGATTGAAGTAGAAGAATTAGATGATTATTTACAATAAATCCAATATTAGCAAAATTAGTATATTTAAGAGTTTTAGATCATAAAAAGCTAATATAATATATTTTTTCAAGTATCATCTCTTAAAGTTTGTAATTCATCAGAGATTAAATTTTGCCAATCTTGATCACAATGGGAATGTAAATGAATTGAACTTACTAATAAATTAGCTAAAATTTCACCTTTTTGACTATCACTCAAATCCGATAATTGTAATTGATTAATCAAAGAAATCACATTTTGACATTCTTCTTTTAATTCCATGATCAGAATATTTAAAGTATAGTTTTTGACGTTGATTTTTTTATCTGTTAATTGCATTATTTTTTCCCTAATCTTTTTAATGCTTGTTCAATTCCCTTTTCAAATGCTTTTATTTCCTTTTGCCAATGCTTAATTAATCCTTGATCTGGATAATCTTTCTTTAATTCTAATCTAATTTTTTCTTGATGTTCAGCAATTCTACCTTGTAAAGATAAAATTGCTTTTTTAAAGTGACTTTTTCCCATAAATTTAAGCTATGGCAAAATCAGTATATTTACGACTTTCGGGATCATAAAAAGCTAAGACAATATCTTCTTTTGGCACACCTTCTCTTAATAATTCTGTAGCAATTCCTTCTTCTGTCCAATCTTCTTCAATATAAATTTTCTCATTTTTAATGCGGATATGAACTTGAATATTTCTAATTTTTTTCTTACCTTCCCAACCCATAAAGAGCCAAAAATATTGATTGTGTATTTCATCAAAAACAAGACAACTTTCTTGCTCTAAATTTGCAGAACCAGAAACCCAATCATGATATTCTGTTAATATCTTTTTGATAGAATTACGATATATTTCTAATCTATCCATTGTAAAATTTCCTCCCGTTCCATTTCAACAACAATCAAAAGTAATTGATTTATTTGAGTAATATCTTTAATTGACTCCCGTTTAAAAAAGTTTTCATAAATACTATCTTTAATGGCTAGATAAACTTGATATTCGGGTGCTTTCAAAGTAATTATATTTCTATATAAAATATATTGCCCTAAAGCTACTTCAAAATCTCTCATGGGTGAGGGACTTAAAAAACTTTTTATTTTAACAATAATTTTACGTTCATTTTGTTCGGCAAGAATCGGTTTTTCTACTGCTAAATAGGCAAATAATTCAGCATCTTTGTATTTGATTTTATAAGGATCAGCCGTAATTCTCCAACTATCTTTAATTAAAGCATTTTTAACAGCATCATGGTAAATATCTTTTGCAGGTATTTTTTCCTAATTATTTTGAATAGATGGTGGACAGCGCCCTCCACCCCAACTCAATACCACTGAGATAAAAACCTGCGCCCTTGCCCATGGGATTATGGTAAAGATGTCTAATAACTTTACACTTAGAAACTATCAAAAGGATTCAATACTTTTAATTCACTAATCCAACTAAAATCATCAATATTTCTAGTTATGAGTGTTAAATTATAAACCTTTGCTGTACTTGCAATAATAGCATCGCCTAAAGACATTTTTTTTATTTGTTTTAGTTTTACAGCTTGATCAATTATGGGTTGAGAAATTGGTAAAATCTCAGAAGCCTTAAAAAAATCCTCAAAATAGGCTTTGTCATTATCAGTTAATTTATGATAACCCAATACTTCAAGATAAGAAAGAGCAGAAACATAGGGAGAATTTTTGGTAATAAATTCCCTTAAAAACTCGTGTTCTAGTTGTGCTGCATAAATGATGATATTACTGTCAATTAACATAATTTAATCACGATAGGGAAGGTTTCGATCTTGTCGATTTTCCAGTTGCCACTTTTGGGGATCAATATCAGCAAAATTGCCATTTTTAGCTATTTTGTTAAGTGCTTCCGTCATTTTTTGACCGTTAGACTTATTTTGATTTGTGGCTGTTTCTTCTAAGAAAGTAACATGAATTTTAACAGAAGTATCTAATTCCATAATCGGATTTTCTTCAAGCCATTCAATATAATTATTTTTCAAAATAGCCCTAAAAGTTTTTAACATAATCTTACTTTTCTTTGCTAGTCATCAATTAATTTTTACACGATTTCACATGATATTATTTTAGCCTTTCAGCTATTCTCAGCATTTTTTGAAGAAGACAATTTGCCTGACCATAACGTATCATCTTCTAATATTTGGATAAGTTTAGGTTTTTTATATAACCACAAGTTAGACCAGACCCTTGATAAAATTCGCAAACTATATATTAGATATAACAATAGTATAAAAAATGCAGCTATCGGTCCTAATATTGGCACAACACATAAGATACTAGCTAAAAGAAAAAACACAGTACTCAAAATTGTCCAAGGAAATAAGAAAAAGATAAATAGAGTGAGTGTTAGAAAAAAATTAGACAAAGCATTCATTGCATTTATTTTAGATTATGTATAAGAATAGTTTTAAATTAAAATTATGAGGGGAAGGTTAAAATATTTCTACAGTAGAAATATTAGAAAACATTTGTTAGGTTTTCATTATGAACAAATAGCCTTTTGTCTTATTCAGAATAAACCTCATAATATAATCTCTTAATTCTACAATTTGACGTAATGTAGAAAAATCATCAAATTTTCTAGGTTCTAAAAAATTTTCTCGTGAAATATTATTAGAGATTTCTTGAATAAGAGAGACAAGTTCAAGATTTAATTGATCAAGAAATTGAGATTCTTTGTTGTCAAGTTTTTTGATCTCAGCAATATATGCTTCTCCAGATAAACCTTGGAGGTTTTTATTGGTAATTTTTTTAGAATCGTCATTTTTTTTATCTTCAACAATTCCAACCCTAGTAAATTCATTAGAATTGATTAATTTTTCAATTATTTTTTCCAGTCTTGAGGTTGTAATTGGAGTTGGATTATCCTCAAATTGTTCAGACTTGTAAACAACATTTTTAGCAGTATCGTATTCTAAATGCAAAGCATAATTTAGATAATAAGTCATATTTTTTAAGGTGTAGATTCTCTAGCTACTATTGTTATACGAATAGGATATTCACTAATGGCATCATAGGCTGTTTTTGCGGCAGTACGACATCTAATGATAATTTCGGTAGCATCTGGGTTAGTACGAGTTTGAGCCCCAATAATTTGATCTAACATTGGTCTTGTTAGATGTCTATTTTTGTATTCTATTGCAATTTTACGTTTCGCCATGAGTTTAGTAATCTCCTTTGACAATGATATTTCTTATCCGAGTTGCAACGTTACTCGCTCCTTTTTCAGTTGGTGCAACAATGTGAATAATACAATCAATACCACCATCAGAACCAAATCTATTTTCAATGATTTCTGGAGTTAATAAAGAACCGTAGGCGTCAGTAAATTCAACAGTTTCAAATCCTTTTAAACGTTTCATTACTCATCGTTCGCTCAAATAAAATAAGATAATGGGCAAATAAAGGTTAAAATAAA
>CAYPDC010000141.1:0-10169 GCA_964409355.1 uncultured Cyanobacterium sp. | reverse complement strand
TTTTTTTTGGTAATTGTTTTTATTATTTTCTCACAAATGATTCCTGATTGCTATAGTTAAATAAAAGCAGCTTTTGTGCTGTCAAAAAATAAGAATAATAGCCCACAAAAGATTTTTGTTCATCCCAAAATTGAAAAAAAATTGACAGATGCGATCGCACCTATAACTTAATCATGTACTATATAAAGTTGCAAAAAAAGAAGTGCGGAATGTAGGTTATATCAACCAATGATTTTAGCTAAAACTGACGGCAATAGCCAAATTTTGGGCTTAGTAGTGGCAGGGGGCGGTATTGGCGGAGTAGTGGGAGGAATGATTATTAGTATTTGGGGCGGATTTAAACAACGTAGTCGAGGTATTTTGACAGGGTTTTTCGGTAGTGGATTGAGTATGTTAATGTTAGGATTGATTTCTATTCCTAGCCTTTGGATTATTTCAAGATTTGTCTGGTTATTTTTTCACCCTTTAATGATGAGTTCTTATATGGCAATATGGTATGCTAAAACATCCACAGAAATCCAAGGGCGAGTTTTAGCTGTAGATTATCTCATCGGTATTGTGGTGACGACTTGTGCGAGTTTAACGGCAGGAATTTTGGGCGATCAAATTTTTGAACCCTTAATGAAATCTCAATTTTCCTTACCTTCAGGTAGTGGTATGGCTTTCTTGATAGCCATAAGCGCCATGATAATTATTTTAGTTAGGAGTAAGGTTGCAAATTTTCTTGATTAATCATAAATTAACCCCATTAAAAATTAATATCTAAAATCTAAAACCTATACCAATACCTTCGCCAAAATGAAAAATTAAACTTTAAGCCAAGAGAACTTTTGTAAGAAACTAGATTATACTTAACAAGGTCATAATTTGAGTATTTCAAAAACTCCTCTTCACGAATTTCATCTTCCCTCTTCCCTACCATCACCAGTATCTTTTATTCCCTTACTGAGTATAATTAAAAGCTATTCCCATTCGATCGTGCCGGGAGGTTTAGATGTAATGTCATACACCACTCGATTAACCCCTTTGACTTCATTAACCATACGGGTGGACATTTGTTCTAATAAATCATAAGGAGGTCTGGCCCAATCGGCTGTCATGCCGTCTTCACTGGTGATTAAGCGTAAAACCACAGGAAAAGCATAAGTTCTTTTGTCTCCCATTACTCCTACACTGCGCACGGGTAGGAGTACCGCAAATGCTTGCCAAAAATCATGATACATCCCCCATTTTTTAATCTCGTCTCTGACAACAAAATCAGCGTCTCGGAGAATATTTAATTTTTCGGCGGTGACTTCCCCTAGGATACGAATGGCTAAACCCGGACCGGGAAAGGGATGACGTGATACAATTTCTTCAGGTAAGCCAATACTTCTACCAACTTTTCTTACTTCGTCTTTAAAGAGTTTTCGCAAAGGTTCGACTAATTTAAAGCGTAAATTTTTCGGTAATCCGCCCACGTTGTGATGACTCTTAATTTTGACTGCCACTCTTTCTCCTGTTTTGGGATCGACATTGGTATCCGCCGATTCGATCACATCAGGGTATAATGTACCCTGTGCTAAGTAGTTAAAAGGTCCTAAACGATTAGATTCTTCCTCAAATACTTGGATAAATTCATGTCCGATAATACGGCGTTTTTCTTCTGGATCGGTTACTCCTTCTAGTTTTGCTAAGAAGCGATCGCGCGCATGGACATATTCAACATTGATATGGAATTGTTGATCAAAAATCTCCATTAACCTTTCAGGTTCGCCTTTACGCATAAAACCCTGATCAATAAACATACAAGTAAGCTGATCGCCTATAGCCTCGTGAAGTAGAAAAGCGAGGGTTGAGGAGTCCACACCGCCAGATAAAGCTAATAATACCCTTTTATCGCCCACTTTTGCCCGAATTTCTCTGATAGACTCTTGCACAAAGGCTTCCGTTGTCCAAGTCGGTTCGCAACCGCAGATATGATAAACGAAATTGCGGATTAATGCCGTACCATATTGAGAATGGATTACTTCAGGGTGAAATTGTACCCCGAATAACTTTTGCTGATGTTGTGCGATCGCAGCACAAGGGGTATTGTCCGTATGGGCAAGAATTTTGAAACCTTCAGGTAACTGAGTACAAGAATCCCCGTGACTCATCCACATGGTTGAACCTTCTTCCACATTGGTTAACAAATCTGTGGGATCATCGATAAATAAAGAGGCTTTACCGTATTCCCCACGAGTTGCCCTTTCCACCTTACCACCCAACTGCTTAACCATTAACTGCATACCATAACAAACCCCCAACACAGGAATGCCCAAATTCCAGATTTCAGGGTCACAAAGAGGCACACTGTCATCATAGACTGAATTAGGACCTCCAGACAGAATAATGCCTTGAGGATTGATTAGTCGTAATTGTTCCGCACTGGTACGATAGGAAATAACCTCAGAATAAACCTCCGTTTCTCGGATACGACGAGCAATCAATTCTGAATACTGCGATCCAAAGTCAAGTATTACAATCATTTGCCGTTTAAGATTGATGGTAGAATCAAGATTGTGAGATTTACCTTCTTGTTTAGGGGTGATACTGTCTGCGATGGTCACTGGCTTTAACTGTTTATGTATTGATTTACCTTTACATTTCTTGTGGACTAAATATTATTTACCGACTTAAAAGCAGGTGACAATAGTTAGTGTTTAGTTACAAGTATCACTTTATTTTAACTTACATTCCGCACTTTGTTTTTATATTTATGACAGAAATCAAGCCAAACCACTGGCGGGACAATGTCAACATACTTATTTATCAACTCAAGTCAACGGATTGCTATATAATAGTTAGGTGATTTCTAATAATAAATATACCTGCTAGATCCCCCCTAGCCCCCCTTAATAAAGGGGGAATTATAAAGAAAATTGGTAAATTCTTTCACAGAA
The DNA here is from genome assembly GCA_964409355.1 of uncultured Cyanobacterium sp. Classification (GTDB taxonomy): domain Bacteria; phylum Cyanobacteriota; class Cyanobacteriia; order Cyanobacteriales; family Cyanobacteriaceae; genus PCC-10605. The sequence goes on along the minus strand of CAYPDC010000141.1, from coordinate 7,245 downwards.
ACCTCCTTAAAGCTCTAAATTGATAAAAAAATCGTGACTACTACAGCAATAGTTAAACTAAAATGGAACACTTCTGATGTGGAGTTATTACCAGAAAATAGTAACCGTTATGAAATTATTGATGGAGAATTAGAAATGACACGATCGCCTCACTGGAAACATCAAGATACGATCGTTGCTATTGCTACCACTTTAAGAATTTGGTCACAAAAAACAGGGTTAGGAAGAGCGATTATTAATCCGGGGATCATTTTTAGTGATAACGATAATGTGATTCCCGATGTGATTTGGATTAGTCAAGAAAAGTTAAATGTATGTGTTGATAATAGTGGCCATTTTACCAGTGCTCCCGAATTAATTGTTGAGGTATTATCAGAAAGTTTAAATGATATTCGTCGAGATAAAGAAAGCAAATTAAAGTTATATTCTAATCAAGGTGTGCAAGAATACTGGATTGCTGATTGGCGTTTGCAAAAGTTAGAAATTTATCGCAGAAATCAAGGTAAATTAGAATTGGTCATGACTTTATTAAATGAAGATCAAATTACTTCTCCTTTACTCCCTAATTTTACTTGTCAAATTAATCAATTTTTTTCCTAACAAAGTTATTCCATCGGCTTGTATAATAGACTAGACATCTCCAGAAATTATTTTTTACTGGCTCGTAGTAAGGGCTTAAGTCCTTAAAATGTCTATTATTGGAGATGTCTAATAAACCTTTGAGAAAGTAGTCAGGATGTCATAATATTTTCAAAGATGGTGCGGCTCGATCGTTTTTTAAAATAAAAAATCAAGAGAGGTTTCAAACAAAAATATCTCAAATTTTTGGATAATTATTATCCTTAATACGATAAATCTCATCACTCCCAAACGGACTGCTATATAATAATTAAGGCTCTGAATTGACGAGAAAAACCATGATTACTACAACAATAGCTAGATTAAAATGGAATACTTCTGATATGGAATTATTACCAGAAAATAGTAACCGTTATGAAATTATTGATGGAGAGTTAGAAATGGCACGCTCACCTCACTGGAAACATCAAAAAACCGAAGGTCAAATTTATTTTGCATTACAAAATTGGTCACAAAAAACAGGGTTAGGACAAGCAATTATTAATCCGGGGATCATTTTTAGTGATAACGATAATGTGATTCCCGATGTGATTTGGATTAGTCAAGAAAAGTTAAATGTATGTGTTGATAATAGTGGCCATTTTACCAGTGCTCCCGAATTAATTGTTGAGGTATTATCAGAAAGTTTAAATGATATTCGTCGAGATAAAGAAAGCAAATTAAAGTTATATTCTAATCAAGGTGTGCAAGAATACTGGATTGCTGATTGGCGTTTGCAAAAGTTAGAAATTTATCGCAGAAATCAAGGTAAATTAGAATTGGTCATGACTTTATTAAATGAAGATCAAATTACTTCTCCTTTACTCCCTGATTTTACTTGTCAAATTAATCAAATTTTTTCTTAAAAAATTCTTCATTAGCTTATATAATTAACCTTTGAAAAAGCAGTCAGGATGTCATATAGCAGTCATAAATGATTCGTGTTAGTTCAATCATTTTTATTATTTTCAGTTCATAATCACCGTATGTACTTATCTTTTAATACAAAATTATATAATCTATTGTTGCTAGTGGGGCTAAAAGGATCTGGCAAAACGTTTACTGGCGGTATTTTGAATCCTGTTTCAGATCACAGATTAAAAGAAATTAACGAACGTGCCTTGCTAGTTGATCTTCCCTGGAATTTAGAAATTGATAATTCTGAGTTTCAGGATGAGACTGCTATTGTTGAGTCAGTCAGGAGGCTTTTACAGTAGTTTTCACATCCAACACTTCAAAGCGTCGGACGGATGAAAGCCCCATTAAATTAATTAAAATCCCTCTCAAGCATAATCGGAAAATGACAAGCAAATTACCTGAGCAGCGTTGGAAATTTTATAATTCTCAATCCCAAATAGTGACAGATATAGTTAAACACTTTGGTGTTTCACTAATTATGGCACAGGTTATCGCTAATCGTGGCATTGATAATCTCAACGATGCCCAAGCCTATATTTCCCCTGAAACCATTGATTTGCCCTCCCCTCTCAAGGAATTTCCTGATTTGCCCCATAGTATCCAATTATTGCAAGATGCGATCGCATCTCAGCAAAAAATAGCTATCTGCGGTGACTATGATGCTGATGGGATGACCAGTACAGCTTTACTGATCAGGGCGTTAAAACATCTCAATGCAAGGGTTGACTATGCTATTCCTAGTCGTATGAAAGACGGTTATGGTATCAATGAGCGGATAGTAGAAGAATTTAAGCAAGAAGGGGTGAGTTTAATCTTGACGGTGGATAATGGAATTTCCGCCTATAATCCCATCAAATTGGCGAAAGAATTGGGTTTACAGGTAATTATAACCGATCACCACGACTTACCCGAAAAATTGCCCCCAGCCGACGGTATTCTCAACCCAAAACTACTCCCCCCAACCTCCCCTTATCACGGATTGGCAGGAGTGGGAGTGGCTTATGTCTTAGGGGTTTGTTTAGCCCAATCTTTGGGTAAATTAGACGGGTTAACTCAGTCCTTATTGGAATTATATACCATAGGCACGATCGCTGATCTCGCACCCTTGACGGGAGTTAATCGCCGTTGGTTGAAAAGAGGCTTGAAGTTATTACCGAAATCTGGTATTGTGGGGGTTAGAGCCTTGAGTAAATGTGCGGGTTTAACTGAAGCAAAAAAAAAGTTACATTCTGATGATATAGGCTTTAAATTAGGACCTAGAGTAAATGCGATCGGGCGTTTAGATGATCCACAAATTGTCATCGAATTATTCACAACGGAAGATGAAGAAATTGCTATTACTAGGGCTGTGCAATGTGAGCAAATTAATCATACCCGTCAGGAATTATGTAAACAAATTGAGAAAGAAGCCATTAATTTAATTGAAACAAAACCTATTAATTGGCAAGAAGATAGAGTCTTATTAATTGTTAATAGTCATTGGCATCATGGAGTAATCGGTATTGTTGCTTCTCGCTTAGTAGAACGTTATGGTGTACCAGTTTTTATCGCTACTTATGAGGAGGAAAATCATGATATGATAAGAGGTTCAGCGAGAGGAATAGATGAGTATAATGTTTACCATGCTTTGCAATATTGCGATAATTTATTAAAGAAATATGGAGGTCATAAAGCTGCAGGAGGTTTTAGTTTTGAAGCAAAAAATTTACCTCTAATTCAACAACGATTAAAAGAATTTTCTTATCAATGTTTAGTACCTGAATATCTTAAGCCTTTACTGAAAATAGATGCTCAATTAAACTTTAATCAAGTTACTTTTCAACTATTACAAGAAATCGAAAGTTTTTATCCTTGGGGTATTGAAAATAAACCCCCTATTTTTTGGACTCCCCAAGTGGAAATAATCTCCCAAAGAATCACCCAAACCGGGGAACATTTACAGTTAACATTCTGTGATGGTACTAAAGAACTAAGGGCGATCGCATGGCGTTGGGCAGTGTATTCTCCCTTACCCAGAATCGTGGATATTGCCTATAAATTAAAAGAGAATGAATGGCAAGGAGTCAAATCGATTCAACTGGAATTAGTGGGAGTCAGGAGTCAGTGAAAGTCCTTTTAATTTTGATGTCTAGTTAAGAGGGAACTTGAAAGAAGCAAGAATCGCCCGTTTGTTAGTGAGCGTAGTCGAACTACAATCTTTGATTTAACGGGTGAATGTCAACGGATTTCAACTCCGAACTGCGAACTACGAATTCCTAACTCATTCATTTGTAATGTTTTAGGAGTAATCCCCCACTTATCCTGACTATTTTTTGCGGTTTCCTTGTCCAATTCTTCTAATAAAATGGCTAATTCTACCTGTTTTTCCAATAAATCTGTATAAGAGACTAAATTACTTAATCCATCGACTAAATTCTTCAAATTACGTCTAAATTGGGGATCTCCTGTAAATTGATCTATGTCAGAAGTAATTTTTGCTGTATTAGCAAATGTCACTCTTGCAGAGTCGAGGGTTTGTTGTAGGGTGGCGAGGTTGGTGGGATTATTTAATTCTGTGGCAATAGTTTTTAAGTCACTACTAAGTTGGGCAAGGTTTTCGCTGGTTGTGCCTAAGTTTTTCGTGATTTTTTGTACTTCTTTTTCATCGATTTGAGTAACTAAATTATTCGTACTTTGGGCTACTTGGCTAATGTCGGCGGCGGTTTGACTTAAGGATGCGATCGCACTTGAGAAGTCTTTTTTATTATCAGTAATAATTTGATTGAGATTAGAGGCTAAAAGATTAACTTGAATGGCGGTATTGGTATATTCTGTTCCTAATTGTTCAATTTGTGTGGTGGCAACCTTTGCTGTATTTGATAAATTATCGGCAGTATTGGAGAGGCGATCGGCAGTATTGGTAATACTATTAAATGTGTTGGAAATAGTGTCCATTTCTTTTTGTATTTGAGTCGTAACAACATTAATTTCCTTGGTTAGTAAAATAAACTGCTCCGTTGCCTTGTTGGTATTGTCAACAGCAGTATTAAGGTTATCGAAAAAGGTTTGATCATCAAAACTATCGGCTAATCGGGCTAAACTTTCGATTAAATCTGGACTAGCTTGAGCTTGTATTTTCTCGTTATTACATAAAATTAACTGTTTTTCTGAGCATTCTTTGCTCAAGGGATTGATTTGAGTTCCCGTATCGTCTAAAGTTCCTTGCGGAATGATATTAACACTTACTTCCCCCAGTAAACCTGAACGGGTAGTGGTAACGGTGACATCTCTGGGGATAGGTAAGCGATTATTGATTTCTGTCCATACTTCTACCCCATTACTTGTAGGCTGAATAGAAGCCACTCGCCCGACACCTACGCCTCGAAAAAACACCCTTGCACCTTCTCTCAAGCCTCCGGCGTTTTCAAACATCAATTTTACTTGGTAATTATTGCCCCCTAATTGATCTTTTTTGAGGAAGAAGACAATGCCCCCAAATACCACTAAACCTAGCAATAAAAATAAGCCGACAGAACCTTCTCTCATTAACCTTGAACGAGCCATAAATAACCCCTAATTTACTCACTAATAACTTTAATTGGTCCTTCTGTGTTCGCACTAAAAAATTGACGCACTAAAGGATTTTCGGTAGTATCAATATCCTTGACATTACCCTGCCATTGAATTTTACCATCATAGAGGAATGCGAGGCGATCGCCCGTTCTGCGAATGGTACTTTCTTGGTGAGAAACCATGACATAAGCACAATTTTCACAGACACTGCTTTTCAAAGTACGCACTAAATCCTCCACAACGGTGGAGGCGATAGGATCTAATCCAGCCGTAGGTTCATCATATAAAATTACATCGGGTCTTTCAAGGGGTTTTTCTGGATTAAAAATAACCGCACGAGCAAAACTGACTCTTTTTCTCATTCCCCCTGATAATTCTGAGGGAAATAGATGGGCAGTGGAGGCAGGTAAACCCACAGTTTCTAAGGCGCGATCAACCAACTGAGCGATATAATCCCCATCTAAATCCGAATGTTGATACAGAGAAAAACCAACATTTTCCCTCACCGTTAAAGAATCAAACAGTGCCGCTTGTTGGAATACCATGCTAATATAAATAGGATCATTGGCATCCTCAATTAAACCGACTCTTTTTTCTCCCTTGACATAAATCTCTCCTGCATCAGGTTCGGTTAAACCGGCAATTAACCTTAAGATAGTAGATTTCCCACTACCACTAGGTCCAATTATTACTAAAGCATCTCCCTCATAAATTTGCAAGTCAGCATTTTCGAGAATGACTTTACTACCAAAAGCCTTAGAAACTCCTCTTAATTCGATGAGTGGTTGTTTCATTGTCTGGTTTTGAGATTAAATTTTATTGGTGAGGAACGAGAACAGATAAGATTATAAGATAAATAAACATCTCTACTCATTACTCAACACTCCGAACTCAGGTTATTGACATTTTTGTTCAACTTCGGCATAAATTCTTTCCCATTCTTTCACTTGCTTTTGATTTTTTGAGTCAATGGATTTGACTTGAGGATTATCAGCATAAAATATTTCATTGGTTTTAGCGGTAATTCCTGCCTTAGAACATTCGGCGATTTCTTTAAAAGCCATCGGTGCATCGGGATCATTTTCCGTCTGATTAACCTGTTTCACGGATTCTTTTTTTTCGACTTTAGCACTAGATTCTTCTGATACAGTCTCTTTTACTTGGGCTTTTGTTTTGGTTTGCGACACGGATTCTTCGGAAGATTGAGTTTCTTTAACTTCATTATCATAGCTAGAATTAATCTCTCCATTGATTTTCAGGTTTAAACCATTGAGAGTATTACGATCGCACCCTACCATCATCAAACTACTAATCGACAACAAAACAGCAAAAATCTTATTCATAGAGTGATTGACTTTACCTCAATATTTTAAAATGACTTTAATTTATTTAATTTATCATAACTACTGTAAAAGAAACTTATTTTCTTTCTGCATGAATATAATCAATGAAGTAAAATTTGGGTTCTAACCATAACTTTAACCACCCCAGAATTCCTAAAGCAAAAAAGTCAGTGATTAATAAATAAACACCCCAATTTAATCGATAAATATCGGGTAAAATAGTAATGGTTGATAATGATAAAAGAAAATAAGTAACTAAGATAATTTGTGTCAGTTTGATATTTTTTAAGGCATTACGACAACTGCTACAATGTTGAGTGTGTTGGTGATAACGATCTAATATTTGTTGACGGTTATCATTAATTTCTATATTTTCAGAAGGAGAAATGCCCACTTTGTCCCAAGGTAATTTACCATGACAATATTGATCAAACCAACGTCTAAATTCTATCACTAACCGATCAGCACTGGTTGGTAATTTATACGCAGTTTTCCAACTTTCTCCTTTCCAAATTACTAAACGTTGCCCCAATAAAGTGAAAGATTGAGGCTTGTTTATCTCTAAATTTTCTAGGGGAAAAATAGGATACCAATTTTGAAAGAAGTTAAATTCAGATGACATTTTTTTCTGTAATTTTAATCTAAAATAGTTAGACATCCACTGAATTTGGGGTTTTATGCCCGAAATATAGCAATCAGGAATCTTATGTGAGAAATAAAAGCGTCATAATCAACACCTCCTAAAACCAAAAATTAGACTAAGGTGATTTCTAATAATAAATATACCTGCATGATCCCCCCTAACCCCCCAAAA
>CAYPDC010000140.1:0-10170 GCA_964409355.1 uncultured Cyanobacterium sp. | reverse complement strand
TATCTTTTTCGGGAGAAATTTAACGGGTGTCCTCTTTTGACATTTAAGATAGAAGTAATGCTAAACAGTTTAAAATAATATGTATATTCCGCCATTTTTGAGATTTATCTCGATAAATATTATCGATAATCGCTACAGAAAATATCATTAATAAACAAACTGCTACTCCATAATAATAATGTGACCAATACCATTCATTACTACGGCGAAAAATTCCTTCTTGACTTCCTAAAATAACTATGCCCATACCACTTAAAGTGGCAAAAATTCCACGCCATAATTTCTCCCTAGCACGGTATAAGAAGATAAAAGAAACGATCGAAAAAAGGAAGATTAAGATAATAAAAATAAACAGAAAAAAATTAGTTGCCCATAGTTCATTTTTGAGAATATTTTTGGTAATTAGAGGTTGTCCTAATCCAATTAAAGTAACGAAAAAAACGGTACTTGATAGCATTTTGCCAATGGTAACATGATTAAGACCAACGGATGGAGGTATTTTACTTTTTTCACCTCTTTTTATTTGTAAACGTCTTTGAAAAGTTTCCCATGCAAAATAAGAAACAATACCAAGTAAAGGAAAAACCGCCACAATGACGAAAAAAGGATGAATTAAGAGGCTAAATTGTTCTAAAGTCATAATGATTTATCCATAAATGTTCTTTAATTGTTCGATCGATTTTCTATGAAAATAAGTTATATTTGTGAAACAATGAGGGAATTAGTTTTTGGTTCACGCTCAAAAATAAACTTAGGTTTAATTAAAGTTTTCAGCAACAACCCCATAGATTGAATTTCCCCCGGAGTTTTTTTCGATTGCCATTGCCCCGGACGACAATAAAGTAATATAATTAACTTCCTTAGTTGTGTTAAAGTCATTTTCTCAAAGCAAATTTGAACTAAAGGAAATTCACCATCAAACTCACTGTGAATAACCATTCCTGTTAAATCGATCGATTCTTCTTGTAATTCAATCTCTACGGGTAAAGTATCACCTCGACTAATTCGAGGAAATTCTTTTTGAGTTAAAGCCACTTCCACTCCCGACTCAGAAATGTTATTAGTTACGCCCCAAAATACTTGCCCAGAGTCGAGGGTTAATTTGACAACACGCCGTAGTTGAAACCAATGATATAAGCTATGATTGGGAACATCGATAAGAATTAATAAAGCTACTCCTAAAACAATGAGATTATAGATACCCCAAATCCAACTAAGGTTAATTCCCTGATAGTTGTATAACAAATCTGCGGGAGTTTTGATTTGAGCAATAATGCAAATACACAAATTTAACCATAGACTAACGGCATTAAGAATAAATAAGATTAATAAAGGAAATGCTAAACCCCAGTTAAAATGATATTTATTTTGGATAGTACCTTTAGGAGTAACTTTGAAACCTTTGGAAAATGGATTCAACATCACTTGAATGACGGTAATAGCAAGGGGAAAGGCGAGAACTAAACCATATACACTAGATAGTATTGCTGAACGAGAACGATAATTAAGCCAAGAGAAAACCGTAATTTGGGTAATATAGTAGGGTAGGAAAAAATAAAGAAAATCTGAAACGTCAGCACGAATGGGAATCACATTTAAAAATCCATAAACAAGAGGCATCATTAAAAAGATAACTTGAGAAATACTGGTAAACCAGTGCAATAAACCTTCTAAATGTGCTAATCTTTGTAACCAACTTAAACCCTTAATGGTTAAAGGATTAGAGTCAATGAAAAAGGCTTGTAATGTTCCCCTTGCCCAGCGTAATCTTTGTGTGGCATGAGCAGAAATATTCTCGGCGGCTAATCCTGCACTCAGTTTTTCATCTAGGTATATCAAACGATAACCTTGAGCGGAAAGACGAACTCCTGTAAAATAATCTTCACTTAAAGAATCCGTGACAAATCCCCCTATTTCCTCTAAGGCACTGCGACGCACCACAAAAGAAGTGCCAGAACAAACTACACTCCCTGCACCGTCTTTGATGGGCTCGATTTGACGGTAAAAAACTTCTTCTTCTGGGATTAACACATTCCCTAAACCCAGATTGCGTGCGATCGGATCTAAATTATAGAAGTTTTGGGGTGTTTGCACAAGGGCAACTTGAGAATCTTGAAAAAAGCCGAGGGTGCGTTGCAGAAAATTACGAGTAGGAATAAAGTCAGCATCGAAAACAACGATAAATTCTCCCGTTGTCTGGGGGATTGTATAATTGAGGTTTCCTGCTTTAGCATGAAGATTATTAGGGCGAGTGCGATATTCACAACCTAATTCTTGAGCTAGTTTTGCCACTTCTGGTCTTCTTGTATCATCAAGTAAATAAATGGTTTTTAACTCGTAATCGATCGATTGACAACCAATTAAGGTTCGCTGTAAAATCTGGACAGATTCATCATAGGTAGGAATTAAAATATCAACGGTAGGCTTAAACTGATGTTCGATCGCACTTTGTTGAGCTAAATCCGCTTCTCGGCGGCGATTTTTAACCCGAAGCATCAGAAGTAATTGTAAACTACTACTAAATAAAACGAATAATTCCAAAAAAAATAAAAGTAAACTAAAAGTACCATTTAGTGGATCACTAAGGTTTAAACTAGATAAAGAACGCCACAATAAATAACGAATCAATAATCCACATAATATTAGAATTACCAATATCCTAGACCAAAAACGAGGTTGAGGGGAAATAACCGTAATTAACCACACAGACAAAAACATCACGATGGTAGGAGTTAATAGGAATCTACCCATAATCATGGGAGTTTCTAACCACATCGGAGGATTTTCTTGGAGGGAATTAAAATAGGCAAAAATAGTGGCGATTTCACCATTTCCCGTTGCCCATAAAGCGACAATTATTGCCGATAAAACAATGATACTAACTAAAACAAGAGTTGCAGTTTGGGGTTTGAGCTTATTCTTTAAGGAATTTTGTTGCAGTATTTGAGATGGTTGGATCATTTTCTCTCACTTAAATTATATATCCTTTTCGTAGTAAGGGCTTTAGCCCTCTCCAGATGTTAAATCAACATTTTTTAACCATAATTTGATTAAAACCTGTGAAGATGAATAGAAGATGAATTTAAGATAGAGATTAGATAAGTTTATTGATTTGTAGGGGTTGAATATTATTCAACCCTTGTAAGGAGTGCATCATCATCAGAAAATTTGAATTTGATGGTAAACATTGCCCTTTGTGTTGTCTCATAAACTGCCATGAAATTTATGAGTCTGTTGGCGAAACATTTTGTTACAGAAAATTTGACAAAATCAAAGATTTGTGGGTACAAAATAATTTAGGTAATATCTCATAACTCGCCAAGAAATAAATTTCATGGCTTATAGCACAAGTCTGCTAAAGCGACTATTTTAAACAGATTAAACTGTATTTTTTGTATTTTTATTATTTTTAAAGATGTTTTTGAAATCGCTTTAGCAGATTTTCGCTGTTAGCTTCGTCAATTTATTGCGAAGCGGTTTACGATACAATTCTATTAATTAAAGGTGGGTTATAAAATCTGTTAAAAAGATTATAAATTACTCATTTCTGCAATAATTTTCATAGTTTCTACACTAACCGTTGTCACCCTCATTAATAAATCAATTACTTCCTCTTTATAGTCTGCAAATCGATAATTATTGAACTTTTCTGCGATCGTTTTATCCTTCGGTTTTTTCTCTTTATATTGATCTAAAATCCACTCTAAAGCGCTACGATTTCCTAGTTTATATTCCCATGCTAAAGGGGGAATTTCTGTTAAAGTCGTCACCTCATCAATCATAATTTGATGTTTAACTTTATCAGCTTTTAACTTAACTTTTATCCCCCTTACCCCTAACCCCTCTCCCTTAGAGAGAGGGGAATTAAAAGAAGTAGATATTACTCCCCCCTCGCCTTTGGGAGAGGGGGGTTGGGGGGGTGAGGGTAAATCTATTCTCTTCAAATTATAAGGCTCGATCGAACTATAATTAAGGTGTAAATCCATCAACTTTTTACCCCAATGCGCCCATTGCCAAAAGCCTGTACTGAGCGTAGTCGAAGTATCATCATAAAAAGGTATTCTGGGAAACTCTCTCTTTAAATTTAACTCATATTTTTCTCTATATTTAGGATTATGTAAAACTCCATAAACATAATGAAAAATATCCTCTTTGGTGATGTCTTTATTTTCAGATGAGGAGATATTTTGATTTTCTGGGGAGGGTGGGTTTAACGGTGTTAAACCCCTACGGTAATATGTATTAAATTTCTCTAATGCCCAATCGGTGATATTATCAATTCTCTCTCCATTTTCATAGCGATATAATGAAAATCCAGTAGTCTCTCTTGAACCATAACCATAATCAAATACAGTATTAGATACTTGAACAACAAATGGTACTTGTTGATTACAAGTGATGCAAATTACTTTATTATCTGTATTTTCTTCAGGGAAAATATTTACTAATTTCCCAAATAAATCATTAGGAATATAATCAAAATATAAGTATTTCTTACTATAAGGACGATAAAAAACTAAGATTAATTTTGATTGATCATACTTTCCAAATTTTTCTTTTCTTAATTTATCTCTTTTTATCATTTTGCTCCATTTTATCAAATTTCTTTCCTCAAGAAAATTATCTACCACAGGATTAGATTCTTTACTTATATCTTGATAATTGTTCTCTTTTTTATATTGAATCCAGCGATTAACTTCATGATTATATTCATCAATAAAAAATTGACTTTTTTTACTTAAATTATCGAAATTAAAATCATAAACCCATTCATCTCTATTAGTTTTAATTCCATTAGAGTACATTTTAAATAATGTATTTTCATTATTTTTTTCAAACAAAGGAATTAAGTTATCAAAGTCATTATTTGTTAAATTAATCCAATTATTATTTTTATCTGGTGTTATTTGTATAAAGTCAATATCATCAAATTTATTTGTTTTTAAAAAGTTAAGTTTTTCTTGTCCAGATTTACAACTTTCAGGATTAAAATATATAATTTGACAAGATTTTTTAATTTTTGATGATGCTTTTATTAAAAAAATAATAGCAACACCAGCCATAATATTAAAAACATTACCTGTTTTATCTCCAGATCTAATATCACCTGCTAAATCTAAGATATAAATATAATCAAACTCACTAGCTACAATTTTTCTAAAACCGTCAAAACTTATGGAATTAATAAAAGAATTATTAGTAATAAAAGTTATTATTCCATCGTCAATTAATCTATCTGTAGCCCATCTTATAAAACGAGAATACATATCATAAACATGACTTTTTTGGGCAGTACTTTCTTTTACATAAGTCTCTTTTATTCTTTTATCTACATCAGAATAAGAGCGATTTTTATTATTATCATTTTCATTAACTTGTCTAGCATTATAGGGAGGATTGCCAATAATTACGGAAATTTTGCTCTCATTTTGTCGCTTAATTCTCTCCGTATTTTCCTGACTCATAGAAAATAAATCAAACTGTTTTCCACCGAAATTAGTATGATCTAAAGTATCCATTAAACAGATATTATTAAACTCTAAATATTCTCCTTTTTTCTGCTGATAAGTATATTCAATGTTGAGATTTGCTATATAATAAGGCAAAATTGACATCTCGTTGCAGTGAATTTCATGCTTATATTTATACTCAATATCTCTATCTAATAAATAAGATAATATTTCTGTAATAAAAGTACCAGTACCCGTACAAGGATCAAGAATTTCTACTCCTTTATCTCCTAATGTTTTATCGAAATGTTTTGTTAATAAATAGTTAGTACTTTCTACCATAAATTTTACTATCTCATTAGGAGTATAAACTATCCCAAGTCGATCGGCTTCTTTAGGATTATAGGCTTTATAAAAATTCTCATAAACTACCTTTAAAAACTTCTGTTTTTCTTGATGATTAACAATACTTGAGGCAGTACGAATAATGGCATTATAATAACTTTGAATAGTTTTAAAAGTGTTCTTTTTAACGCTACCAGTAAAGAAAGTTTTGATGACATCATTTAATTGTTTAGCGATATTATTTTCTTGGTGAAATTGAGCATCACTGAAAATATTAGTAAAAATATCTTCTGTCAAAATATGTTGAATAATCATCTCTCGAATATCATCAATAGAAATATCGGGATTAATGGATTCTTGACAGATTTTCAGAAATTTATCCCTTGCTAAAATGAATTTTTCATTGGGTTTATCCCCCCAACCCCCCTTAATAAGGGGGGCTTTTTTGTCTAAGTTTTCTTGAATAAAGGGGGCTTTTTCTTTTTCCGATTCCCCCCTTTTATAAGGGGGGGCTAGGGGGGGATCTTGTCGATCGATCAGTTTTCTGAGAGTATCAATTATAGTAGGCAAATCCTGACTAAAATTGTTAATAGCCTGTCGAAAATCTTTAACTTCTGCCCTTTCGTAGTCTAAAAATTGATTAATTAACTTGTCTAAATCATCGTCATCCGCCATGTCAATGCGTAGAGATTCCGTGCCATTTTGGATTAAGACGGCGATTTTCGTATCTTCAAAGAGAATATTATCGTTAGGATAACCTTTGTTAAATTTTGCCTCAATTTCAGCATCTAAAGAGTCTTTTTCGTCTTTTGCTTCCCAATATCCCCAATCTAACCTTAAGGCATCCTTGACAATACCATCAAGACGAATGGGTTTATTTAAACTGCTATTAATCGTTAACTCCTCCACCAATAAAAAATCTTTGGGCTTACAATAACCGTTGAGTAAAGTTGCAAAAGCATAACGGATTGAACTTTCATTACTACTACCGCCGTATCTTTTTCGGCTTTCCAAGTCTCGGCGATATTGATGGATAAGAGTTTTTGACATAATTGATATAGTTGATAATTTTTGCGGTGAGATTTTACAGGCAAGATGCCAGTATTACTTTATTCATCAAGGATTAATTTTGTTTTTATCTTCCCTTCATTTTGTCTATTTATAATAATTATAAGTATATTTATTTCCTATATATGAAAGAAAAAGATTGGTTAGTGGATAATAACGGGGAGTGCCTCCCTTTAAAAACTCTCTCTATGGCTTCTAAAACGGCTTCTGTATATCGTCTTTATCGTTTTTTGACGGATTTAGAGGACATCCTAGAAACAACCACTGATGATGTAAAAAGACTAGGTGCGATCGTACCTTTGGTGAGAAAATTAATTAATGATTCCCCATGGTTAGTATTATCTATTAACAAACCAAATCCAGATATAGGTTGGGAAATAGTCACCCTTTATGATGATCCATCATATCCTTTAACTGTGCAATTAGTAGCATGGGCTGGAGGCATGGTATCACCCATTCATAATCATGGCTGTTGGGGTATCGTGGCATTATTGGAAGGCAAGGAAAAAAACACCTTTTGGCGCCGAAATCCTCAACCGAATCAACCCGACAAAATCGAAAAAGTAGGAGAAAAAATTCTCACGGAAGGAGATATTCTCTGTTTGATGCCTGACGCTATTCATCATATCGAAGCTATGGGAAATCAACCTACTATCAGTTTTAACTTATACGGAGAAACAGATTATGACAAAAGATTCCAATTCGATACCAGAGAAAACACCGCCCTCAACTTTTAATAACTCTAATATAAATGATGAGCAAAATAGATTAATTTTGCCCTATGAAAAAGATTTAGAAAATGCTTATAGAGAAGCTAATCAGGAAATTGATGATTTATGGGATGCGTTAATTGCTGATGGATTAGAAGATGAAATGTGGTGAGATTTTTTTGTACAAATGTTTCCTGTTTTCCTCAAAATCTTGTTTTTTAATTTTTCTCGCAAAGGCGCAAAGGCGCAAAGGCATTTTCTGATATGGAGTTTTTGGGTTAAAGGAAGCAAAGAAGTTTAAAGGCTAAAATTATGAAACCAATCAAACAGTTACAAAAAATCATCCAAAAAATAAAAATTCCTTCCTCATCGCTACAATTTCAATTAACCTTAGAGTTAGTGATATTATCGGTGATAGGTTTGGGAAGTGTCGCTTTTTGGGCAGGGTGGCAAATGGAGCAAAATTTAGTCACCGCCCATAAACAAACCTTAGAATATATTGCTATGCGTTTCCCTGAGCAGTTAGAATTTTATCGTGAAAAAGAATCCCTAGAAATCGGTATTGAAAATACGATCGATCGATTAGAAACATCTAATTTAATGGTATGGGTAAAAAATCCCCAAGGGCAACTATTAGGGCAATCTTCCTCTCTCCATGATTCTCTGACAGAATTTCAAGCGGTAGAAAATACTCCACAAATGCCCACAACTCCCCAAATAGTTAAATTTAATGGGCGTGATATTGTCTTGTGTGGCACTCCTTTAATCGTCAATGGGGATACGGTGGGAAAACTCTATCTTTCTCAGGATATAACCCTTGACCAACAAAAATTAAACTATAGTTTATGGCGTTTATTTTTTATTAGTCTCATTACCGTTATCCTGTTAGTAATTGCCATATCTTATACTATCAGCACGGGCTTAAAACCTCTGAAAAAAATGAGTAAGGTTGCCTCTACTATCAAAGCTGATGATTTAAGTGGGGCAAAATTAACTTTAAATCAAGCACCCCAAGAGATAATCGGATTAGCACAATCTTTTAATGAAATGTTATTTCGTCTTTCAGCTTCTTGGGAGCAACAACGGCAATTCATGGGGAATGTATCCCATGAGTTACGCACACCCTTAACGATTATTTTAGGTTATTTACAAAGTTTACTCCGCAGAAGTGATAATTTAAGCCCTCATCAAATTCAAGCGGTAGAAACGGCTAGCGCCGAAACTCAAAGAACTATTAGAATGTTAGAAGATTTACTAGATTTAGCACGGGCGGATAGTGGTAATTTGCATTTTCGTTGTCAACCTTTGATGTTGAATACCCTAGTCAGGGAAGTAGCTCAAATGAGTCAAAAAGTAACCGATCGAACTATCAATTTAATCATTACTGATGAGGATGTGATAACTTGTGCAGATCAAGATCGATTACAACAGGTTTTAATTAATCTAGTAGATAATGCCCTTAAATATTCTTCTCCTACTCAACCCATTGATATTATCTTAGAAAAGAGTTTCGATGGAGCTTTAATTCATATCCGAGATTATGGTATCGGTATTTCTTTGGCACATCAACAACGGATATTTGAACGATTTTACCGCGCGGATGACGGTATGACTCGCTCTCGTGACGGCACGGGTTTAGGATTAGCCATCGCTAAGGGTATGATTGAAGGAATGGAAGGTACAATAAAAGTTCGATCGAAACCCCAAGAAGGCAGTATTTTTACGGTAAGTTTACCTTTATGGAGGGACTCCCATGACTAACCATATACTGATAGTAGAAGATGATAAAAGACTATGCCAATTTCTCGCCTCGGAATTGCAACTAGAAGGCTATGAAGTTACCACTGCTGATGATGGTATGTCAGCTTTAGAAAAAGTGAGGGAATCGTCTCCTGATTTAATTATCCTTGATTGGATGTTACCAAGAATCTCAGGGTTAGATGTCTGTTTGCGATTGCGAAAAACGGGTATAACAATCCCTATCATCTTATTAACCGCCAAAGACGAAATCCCCGATCGAGTTTTAGGATTAAATTCTGGTGCGGATGACTACTTAACCAAGCCTTTTAGTATCGAAGAATTACTAGCAAGAATTAACGCCCGTTTACGTTGTCTAACCTCCCCTGAAAAATCCGATACTCTTAAATTTGCCGACTTAACCTTAAATCCCATTACTAGAGAAGTATTTAGGGGGGAAAATTCCTGCATACAACGCCGTTTCTCCATCGAATTAACCGCCAAAGAATTTGATCTGTTACACTATTTTTTAAAACATCCCCGTCAAGTGTTAACCAGAAATCAGATTATTGAATATGTGTGGGATTTTGACTTTATGGGAGAATCCAATATTATTGAGGTTTATATTCGGGCATTAAGACTCAAATTAGAAGTAAATCAATCTCCCCGTTTAATCCATACCGTCAGAGGAGTGGGTTATGTATTAAAAGATTCTCCTTCATAGTTTTACCTTCATTGAAAAAAAACTATGGAAAAATAGTCTAATTTATTTTGCAAGAGATATACTTAGCAAGGGCATAACTTAATATTACATACTCATTATGTTAGGATAGGCAAAAATAAAAAATTTAACTGAAATA
>CAYPDC010000139.1:0-10181 GCA_964409355.1 uncultured Cyanobacterium sp. | reverse complement strand
CCCCTTAGACTTAGCAAGTGCAGAGCCTGTATCTGCTCCTGTAATCAACGGTTAAGTTGTATGGCTATCGGGTTAAAACTCGAACTACAAACAAATTAAATAAATAATCAAAAGGCACTCTCTATTAAGTTAGGGGTGCTTTTTGCTGTGTGTTATTATTAAGATTAGGTTCGTGCAGCGTACGCTGTGCCGAAGGCATCGCACGGAGAAATAAAATAATGACTGCTTATACTCTTAACTTGGATGTAATTTCTAAAATTGATGATGAAAAATTTTATCAACTTTGTCGTAATAATCCTGAACTAAAATTGGAACAAAATCAAAAAGGAGAATTGATTATTATGTCACCGACTGGAGGAGAAACAGGAAGATTCAATTCAGAATTAAATCTTGAGTTTGGAATCTGGAATCGTAGAAAAAAACTAGGATATATATTTGATTCTTCTACCTGTTTTAAACTACCAAAAGGTAGTAATAGATCGCCTGATGTGGCTTATATTCAGAAAGAAAGATGGGATAATTTAACATTAGAAGAAAAGATAAAATTTCCACCTATTACACCTGATTTTCTTTTAGAGTTAATGTCAAAAACTGACTCATTAAAAGATACTCAAGAGAAAATGGGAGAATATATCGATAATGGGGTAGAATTAGGATGGTTAATTAATCCTAATAAACAAGAAGTAGAAATTTATCGTCAGGGGCAAGAAAAAGAGGTTTTAAAGAATCCCAAAAATTTATCAGGAGAAGATATTTTGCCTGATTTTATCTTAGATTTAAGTATTATTTGGTAAACCAATTTTGACTTTAGTAGATTTCGATCGAACCTTCCCCAAAAAAACGTAGGTTGGGTTAAATGAAATGCAACCCAACAAATCGATCGAACGTGCGCCATTTTTAATGATTTTTGGAGATTATTATTTTCGATAATCTCGTTAATTAATACCGCTTTGGGTAAAAGGTTACTACTAAAGGAGACACCTGAAAATTACCCCTTGCTTCGGAATCACCTTTATTTCCTTTCAAATAAAAGTTATATGTTATCTTGCGTTTAACAGGTTGTACATATTGAAAAGAAAAAGATTGCTCTTGCCCAACCCCACACGGTTGGTGGTTTTCAGTGTTATTTGCAATACTAAAAAGGTTAGGTCTTAAGTAATTAAATACTGAATTATCTGGATTATCAGAAAGCCATATTTGAATATGTTTTCCAGCATCGTATAAACACCCAGAACCCGTTACTGACACCATGACAAAACCGTCTGCTGGAGCCGTAAAACGAACAGGCTTAAGTGTTGTGCTATAAGGATTTTTATCTCTAATAGCCCAACTAGAAAGACTAGGTACTTCTCCCTCTGAATAACTTATACCCGCTTCTGGTAAAGCAGTAGCCACATTTGCTTGAATATTTATAATATTCAACATTGTGAAAAGTGTAACATTTAATAATTTTAATTTCATTGATTTTCCTCAAAATAACTCGATCGTTTTTTGCCATAAAGTTTGCAAAAAAGATATTAATTGTTGTCCTAAATTATCATTATTAGACATAATTTATTAAGAATTTACTTTATTGTTTTCAGATGAAATAATCACAAATTATATATGAAATTAAAGTTAAAATTAATGATTATTCACCTGATTTTTGTTGTAATTATTTAGATATAAACAACAACTCGACCTCTTAAATCTCCTTTATGAACATTACTACCATCGACATATACTATTCCCTTACCGGGGTCATTATCAAAATGAGCTTCTCCCTCAGAATCGGTTCGTTCATTACTTGACATCCCTCCCGGAAGCCAGTTGCCCTCAAACCCAAGCTGAACTTTTTTTCCGCTAACGGGTTTACCTGTACTTTTAGACACCACTTTTACAGTAATCATAAATTTCTTCAGCCTATTTTTTCTTTATTACTACCTTTAAGTGAACCAAATAAATTCAGTAGTTTCAAGAGTAAAAGATCGGATTTGATCGGGAGTTTTATTACAATTTGTTAAGCAAAAGATCGGATAAGTTCGGAAAAGATCGGATTAAAGTAAAAAAAAGCAATATAACATAAATAAAATTATAAGTATTTACAAATCATAACGATATTATGTCATTCCGAGGGTTGAAGATTTAAGTTTAGAGAATTGGATAGAGTTATAAAATTGAATAGTTAAATTAAATGAAGATACATTTTCAATGAATTATTTAACAGTAAAACAAAGACAAGATTTAGCAAAAATAGCTAATAGTTATCCTAATTTACAATGTGTTCAATGTGCTTTCGCTATCAAAAATTATTTACAACGGGAGGAAATTAAAGGTAAATTAATTAAAATAAATACTCAAGCAAATTTAGATTATCGTAATTGTTTTCTCTATGATGATAGTATTGGGGAAGATGCTATTTCGGAAACAGGATACCATGAAGGAGTAATTGTTATAATAGATGGTGTTGAAATTGTGTTTGACAATCATCATCCTGAAGGAATGCCTAAAAAAGAATGGTTGGCTAATTTTCAATTTTTTGGGAAAATTCATTTAGGACAAGAATTAGTAATTATTGAGGAAAATGTTTAATCATAATCAGGAGTAAATTATGTTGAATTTAACCCCAAATAACGGGAATAAAAATGATCAAGAATATCTCTATGATTTGTTGGCAAGAATTAAAAAACGTCCGGGAATGTATCTAGGAAAAGTTTCTCTAACTCGTTTAAAAATGTTATTAATGGGTTATAGTATGTCAAGGGGTGAATTAGGTTTAGAATTAACACAAGAAGAAAAACAATTTGCTCAATTTCAACAATGGATACAAATAAAATATCAAATTAATTCTTCTCAAGGTTGGGAAACAATTATTTTGTCTGAAGTAGAAGATGAAAAATTAGCTTTTGATTTATTTTTTGAGTTATTTGAAAAATTTAATATTGAATCTTTACAGTTAGATAAAACTGTTTTAATCGCTGGTAAATCATAATATTTTTTTTACAACTTTAGGGGGTATGACATTTTATACATTAATTCTATGTACCAAATGAAATCAATAAACTATCAGTACGATCGAACCTTCCCACAAAACTCGATCTCATCTGTCATTTCGTTTTTAACCTCCTCAATGGTATCACCAGTGGCAACACATCTGTAAATCAGGACAATGGGCTGAATAATTCGATGATGCTTTTTCAATTAAGCTAAAACGCACCTATTTGAAAATATCGAACCTTTTACAGCAAGGGATTTAGAGGATAAAAAAGGAAGATTAAATGCGTCTTAGCTTACGATCGCATAACGCATAAAATGGACTTCTATAGTTGACTTATTTTATTTGTGCTTGTTTCAAAATACTATTAATTGTTTCTACGAACTACTAAAAAGAAGGGAAACGACTTGAACCAAGCCCACAAGTGTTGCCATCTATGGGTAGGGAAATAGAATAAGAGGGTGAATTTGTTCGACAAGTTATTACCTCATATGTTTTATCAGCATTAAATTGGACTAAACCTGCAAAACTACGAAGTCCATTTCTTTTTGCTCTCCCTATAACAATGGCTTTATGAAGATCGGCTTGAATAATCTTAAAATTATAATTAGGTGATATTAACATTTCTCCGTTACTAATAATCTTAAAACTATAATTAGGTGATATTAACATTTCTCCGTTACTAATTCCTAAATTTCTGATATTTGTAGTAAAACTAATTTTTTCAAAATGATATGCTTGTTGAGCACGATTAATCATATTAACAGTGTTTAAACCTTCTAATTCCCTAGCGTGGTTTACTTGTTGATTACCTTGTGCTGTCAATGATTTATCAGAACCATGAACAAGTAGAAGAATAGTTAAAAACAATATGAAAATAGTTGAAAAAGATTTATAATTGATTTTTATTGACATTTGATTTTACTCTTAAATATGGTAGTTCGATCGAGCCTTATCAACAAACAATTTTTTTTATAATAAAATAAGCAAAAATAAACACTTATTTAGTAATTATTAAAACCATGAATTGGCAAGAAAGAATTGTGATTGATCAAAATGTTTGTCATGGGAAAGCCTGTATTAAAGGAACACGGATTATGGTATCTGTTATTTTAGACAATTTAGCAGTGGGTGTTACCATGCCAGAAATTCTCAAAAGTTATCCTTCTTTGTCTCAAGAAGATATTTTCGCAACCCTTGCTTATGCGGCACAATTAGCCCGTGAACGTGTTATTTTATTAGTGGCATAATCATGAAGTTTAAAATAGATGAAAATTTACCCGTAGAGTTTGCCGAATTGTTACGATCGCAACGCAGGGTTGCCCCGGTTTCCTATCACTTATCCATGGACAACCGATTCTTTGTGCCTCGTTATAAGCATCCCAATTTTTTGGTAATATACCATCGTAACCTGCGGCATAAGCAAGTTGATCAGCTTTTCTGGGATAGACTTTTTGTAGCAACTCCTGACATAAGGTATTAGATTGTTTATCTACATTGTTTACCTGCTTGACAGGAATTGCTCTTGTCAATGATGGTATAGCGATAAAGCTAAGAATCATTAAAAAATTAATAGTAGTTAAGTGTTTTTTCATCGCTGTTAAACAAAGTATATTTTCAAAACCTTAGCTCAATGTTCATTTATCAGAATATTTATATCCTGTCGTCGCCATTCACTTTTAAAAGTTTCGCTATTTACTTCACTGACTTCTTGATAAATAGTCACTTCACCACTAACAGCAATATTATTATAATTACGGTAGGGATTACTACTAAAATCTAAACAATATAAGTTCACAGTGCCATTGAACTGTGCTTTTTTTATATTCACTGGAGTACCCAAGAAGCTAGATTTACTTTTTTCTATGGTGTTGTTAACTAAGTCAAAATCATTAAATTCGACTTTTGATCCTGATAAGTGTCCTAATTGTCCACACATTCTATTTATTGTGTTATAAGCATATGAATCATTAGAGAATTCAAACAATACTTGTCCAAAGTCTTCTTTATGATTTTCTGAAATCCAAGGAGGAGAATTACATCCTGATAAGAAGACAATATTTACAGTAGTCAAGAATGTTGCTAATATCTTTTTTTGTTTCATAATCATTATAATAATTATTCAGAAAATAACTGTCCACGCAAAGCTCGAACAAATTCTTCGGCTTGTTTATCCCATGGCCAACCAACCATTGGATTATTTGTTCCACCAGTTGTTACTACATCTACAAGTTGTCCTCCCCATAAATTCAAAATTCCCCACAATATAAAAACAATACCAATTAATATAGCAATACCATTACCTGAAGATACGAAGACTAATCCTAAAAAAAGGAAGAAAAGTCCAACAAAAATATGTCTTTTAGTGTCATGGCGAACTGAAACAACTTGTTTTAAGGGTACATCTTCTCTACTACCACCACTAAACCAACCTTTTTTACGAAAATAGGTAACTCTTTTTGTTGTAATAGTTCCATAACTATTGGTGAAGATTGTTTGTTCTGAATTTTCCGTCATGGTTTCTCTCTCTAAATCTTTATATTCAAACAATAATTTATCTATTATTTGTATTTCAATACCGAAACATCGGATTTGATCGGGAGTTTTATTACAATTTATTAAGCAAAAGATCGGAAAAGTTCGGAAAAGATCGGATTGAAGTTGAATTGGGTAATATAAACTATTAACAACGGTCTTTTATGGTATAATTAATTGCTTTTAATTATTTTTTAAGATTGAAGGCTCGATCGCACAGCACCGCCGAGCAGCGATCGCAGTTTACGAGGGAGGTTCGATCGCACTTTAGAGGTAAAATTTATGAGATTACTGATAGTGAACAAAATTTCATTAAGCTAAAATAGAACTTATTTAATTAATATTTACGCTTTAAAAGTAATGACAGGAAAAATAACGGAATCAAATTTAACCTTTGAGGATATATTAAATCTTGTGAGAAAATTACCACCATTAGAACAAATTAGATTAAGTAAAACCATCGCACAAGAAACACAAGATAATATTCAATTTCGAACTAAAACTTTTGAAAATTTACTTCGACAAGTAAAACCAATTAGTGCAGATTTTGATATAGATAAAGCTAAGGAAGATTATTTTCAAGAAAAATATAACCTATGAAGATTTTAATCGATACTAATATTGTTATTGATTATGCCTTAATACGTCAACCATTTTATGATGATGCGGATATTATTTTTAGTTTTATAGAACAAAAAAAATTAGAAGGATATATTAGTGCAACAACTTTTACGGATATTTTTTATATTCTCAAAAAACCAAGAGGTAAAGAATGGACATTCAATTTCTTACAACAATTATTGACTATTTGCAAAATTGCTACTGTCGATGAAACAATAATTAAACAGGCGTTATTAAATAACTATAAAGATATTGAAGATGACGTGCAATATTTTACAATGCTGTCTAATAATTTAGATGCTATAGTTACTCGTAATCCTAAAGATTATCCACAAAATAGCACTAGCTCAATTTTGACACCTAGCGAGTTACTGAAGTATATTATTTAGCCAATTTTCTGGTATTATACAAAGTTCGATCGCACAGCGCCGCCGAGCAGCGATCGCAGTTTACGAGGGAGGTTCGATCGCATCTTCATGATTCATTATGATAAAATGAAATTATTGATAAATTTAAAGTAAAAAAGTAATGACTTTAAACCAGTTATTAGAACGTCAAAAAATTATTCATTCAGATCCAGAAATTATGAGCGGTGAGCTAGTATTTGTCGGCAGTCGTGTACCTTTACAAACATTATTTGACTATCTGGAAGAGGAAGGAGGTTTATCAGAATTTATCACTGATTTTCCTTATCTCAAAACTCAAACGATGAAAGTGTTAGAAAATGTAGCTCGATTGATGATAGATCAACAACGTTGTGCCTAATGAGAATATTACTTGACGAAAATCTTTTAAGTAAAAAGCTCAAACAACCTTTTTTAAATAAGGGTTATCAAGTCTATAACGTTAATGATATGGGATGGCGTGGCTTAAAAGATAGAGAAATTCTCGAAAGAGCAGAAAATCAGCCTTTTGATATTTTTATCACTGCTGACAAAAATCTACCATATCAGCAAAATTTGAGTAATACTATTTTAATAGTTGTTATTTTGAATACTCGTAGCACAAACCCCAATTATCTACTACCTTTGATGATAAAAGTTAGCGAATTTGTACCTTCTCTATCTGGGGGAATTGTGTTTGTTGATGATGACGGAAATTTAAGCAATAATTAATCATTTTCGTCTAATATCCTACAGTATTACTGTTGGTAGTTACCCCTTTAGGGGTGATAATGGCTAAAGCCATCACCACAAACCAAAAAGTTAAATTTTAGATCAATTTTGCGAATATGAAAACATCGGAAAAATTCCCATAATATCGGCTTAAAGTTAAGGTATAATAATGTTTCAAGTCTTATTCTTAGTTTATGTATCATTAATGTTAACAGAATACATCGCTATCGCAATGAAACAAGCAACCTATGAGTTGTTAGAAGATAATACTTATTATGGTGAAATTCCTGTGTGTGAAGGAGTTTGGAGTAATCATTCTACTTTAGAAGGATGTCGAGATGAACTTCAAAATACTTTAGAAGGATGGATTATTTTAGGCTTACAAAAAGGACATTTTTTGCCAATTTTAAATGGAATTGATCTTAATTTAAAAGAAAAAATAGCCTAATGTCAGATGTTCGTAGTTACCTCTTTAGAGGTGATAATGGCTAAAGCCATCACTACAAACCGAAAAATTAAGATCATATCGGTTTAAAGTTAAGGTATAATGTTTGAAATCTTTATCATCCCTCATATCTGTTATAACTTTCATGAATGTAAATGAAGTATTGCATTTTGTAGATCACCTAGTGGTTGAAAAAACAGGAAAACACCTAGACGATGTGCAAAAAGCTCTCATCGAGGGAATTTGGCAACGACAAAGTTATGATGAGATTGCCAAAGAGTGTTATGTTACGAAAGGTCATATTGGAGATGTTGGTTCTAAATTAATGCAGATATTATCAGAAGAATTAGGAGAAAATATTAAAAAATCCAATTTTCGATCGACCCTAGAAAGAGCATATTATTTTAAATCATTTCAAAATTATAAAATTTCTGGTAGTAGGAATATTTGTAATAATAATAATAATTTAATTTTACAAACAATTAATAAACCTCAAAAACAAGCACAAAAAAGAGAGATAAATACTAAAT
The DNA here is from genome assembly GCA_964409355.1 of uncultured Cyanobacterium sp. GTDB lineage: Bacteria > Cyanobacteriota > Cyanobacteriia > Cyanobacteriales > Cyanobacteriaceae > PCC-10605. The sequence continues at coordinate 1,961 of CAYPDC010000139.1, read as the reverse complement.
CTAAATCTCCTCATCAGGATTTAAGTATCGCCCCTAAAATAATCAAATTTTACCAAAGAGAAACAGAATTAAAAACCCTTTCTAATTGGATATTTAATCAAAATATTCATTTAATTTCGGTGTTAGGATTATCGGGCATAGGCAAAAGTTATTTAGTAAAAAGATTTGTAGATTTAAACTTAGATAAATTTGAAGTAATTATTTGGAAAAGTTTAAAATGTCCTGCTTCTTTTGACTTATTAATAGATGAAATATTTAAGATTTGTGAAATCAACATTAATTAGAAAAATACTAATAAATTAAATCAATTATTTGAACTGTTAAGAGCTAGAAAATGTTTACTTATTTTTGATGAATTAGAAAATTTATTTATTCCCCATCAACTAGCAGGAGAATGTCAACCACAATACCAAGATTATCAAAATTTTTTCAGGAGAATCATGGAAACTGATCATCAAAGTCATGCTATTTTAATCAGTCAAGAAAAATGTCAAGGAATGAAGTATTTAGACTGTAATTTATCCCCGATTAAATGTTTAGAGTTATCAGGTTTAAAGGATATAAATTTTTTCAAAAATATGGGTTTAAAAGATGAAGATAGCTGGTTAAATTTACTGAATTTATATGAGGGAAATCCATTTTATTTACAGAATATAATTTATTGTATTAATAATATTTTTGATGGTTTTGTCAGAGAGTTTTTAGCAGAAAACGAATTGATTATTACTAAAGAGATAGAGACAAAATTACAGTTATTGTTTAATAGATTATCCCCAAAAGAACAAGAAATTGTATTGATATTCTGTAATTCAGAAAAACTTTTATCCCGAGAAGAATTAAAAACAAGTTTGGATTTGTCGTCAACAAATTTAATTAATGCTTTAGAGTCTTTACAAAATAGATATTTGTTAAGGAAAATTATGGAACAAAAAATTGTGTTTAAATTATCTCCTGTTTTTCGAGAATATATTAAGAGTATTAGATGAAATAAATTATACATCTTAATTTTTCTATAATTGAGAAAAGAGAGGTGCGATGCCAAAGGCACAGCTACGCTGCCAGCACAAAAAACAAAAAGCCATAATCCGAGTAATTTTCTCTAATGATTTCTGAGTTTGATTTGATTACCAAATTAATTCTAAATCTAATTGAAAATTAGGTAAAATTTTTTCTCCTGAAATAGTTGGAGGATTAACTAATATTTCCCTTTCTTTTCCTTGTTGATAAACTTCAATTTCTTTGCTTTTTGGGTTAATTAACCATCCTAGTTTAGTAGCATTATCGATATATTCTTGCATCTTTTCTTGGGTATCTTTCAAAGTATCAGATGGAGAGACTAATTCAATGACAAAATCAGGTGCTAAAGGTAAAAATTTCTCTCGTTGAGAAGGAGTTAAACCTTGCCATTTTGCCATCGGTATCCATGAAGCATCGGGCGATCGATTTGCCCCATTTGGTAATTTAAAACCAGTAGAGGAATCAAAAGCGATACCTAGCTTATAGCGTTGATTCCATAGCCATAATTGAGCGGTAACACCAGCATTACGATTTCCTGTTTCTCCTCCTGTGGGGGGCATAATGATTAAATCTCCTTTAGCGTTACGTTCAAATCTTAAATCATGATTTCGTTGACATAGTTGGAAAAACTGCTCATCGCTTAAATTAATACCTTCAGTATCTATGGTTAAATTCGTCATTTCCTTCTTGAAAGATTATTCCTTATATTGATTTATTCTAGCTAAAACAAAAAACACTCAAGAGGGCATAAGCAAAACTAATCATTGTCATAAATTATTTTATTATGAGAAACCTTTACATTCCTTAACAAATTCGTCATTGTATAAATGTGAGCAATCACAAATTCGTACCTCGAAAAATTCATAAATCATAAAGCAATCATAAGAACATGACTACCACTTTACAACAGCAACAACAGTCTTCCGCTTGGGAGCAGTTCTGTC
>CAYPDC010000138.1:0-10204 GCA_964409355.1 uncultured Cyanobacterium sp. | reverse complement strand
TGTTTTGGGGGGTTAGGGGGGATCATGCAGGTATATTTATTATTAGAAATCACTTAATTGAACGTTAATATGTTAGCCTTGTCAATTTAATGCAAGGCGATTTGTGACTATAAACCTTATATCCCTCAATGAAATGAATTTCATTGCTAATAGCTGTCGTTAAATAAATTTAACTCAATTTTCGCTATTCACAAGTTACTATTTATTATTTATTACTTATTATTAAAAATATGTCATCTATTTCTCAACGTTTTGCAGAGTTAAAAAAACAAAATAAATGTGCATTAATTCCCTTTATTACCGCAGGAGATCCTGATTTAGAGACTACTAAAAAAGCGATTTTAACTTTAGTAGAAAAAGGAGCAGATTTTATTGAATTAGGTGTGCCTTATTCTGATCCTTTAGCTGATGGGCCTGTTATTCAAGCGGCTGCTACAAGAGCTTTACAGAAAGGAGTATCCCTTGATGATGTTCTCAATATTGTCATAAATTTACAAGATAAAATCGATATTCCTATTATTCTTTTTACCTATTATAATCCTATTTTTTATCGAGGAGTAGAAAACTTTTTAGATACCATTGTCAATGCAGGAGTAAAAGGCTTAGTTGTGCCTGATTTACCTTTAGAAGAAGCCGAGAATTTTTTAAATATTGCCCAAGAAAAAGGAATCGAGGTTATATTATTAGTAGCACCCACAAGCCCCATTGAGCGCATTAAACAAATTGCCTCGAAGTCTCAAGGTTTTATCTATCTGGTTAGTGTCACTGGTGTTACTGGGGTAAGAACTGAGGTGCAAAGTAGGGTTAAGGATTTGATTTCTCAACTCAAAGCAGTGACAGATAAGCCAATTGGGGTAGGTTTCGGTATTTCTGAGCCTTCCCAAGCTACTCAAATTAAAGAATGGGGTGCGGATGGTGTGATCGTTGGTAGTGCTTTTGTGAAAAAACTTAACCATGAAAATCCTGAAGAAGGTTTAGGCTCGATCGCATCTCTATGTGCTGACTTAAAACAAGCAATAACAAATGAAGAATAAATAATGAAGATATTTCGCTAATAATCTAAATTTTTAAAAACTATTTTTACTTTTTTTAAACTAATAGCGATGCCGAAGGCACAGGCTTCGCCTGCCCGCCCTTAATAAATATTTTTTACCAACAATAAATAATTGCATATCATCTAACTCGCCGTTGTGGCACTTTACCCGATGAAATACAAGCTAAGGTTCGATCACACTCTCCCTAATTCTTTTCTAAGAGCGATCCCGAAGGGATCTGCTACGCAGCACGCATTGGATAGTGAGAATGATAATTTGCTAATATGGCAGATATTAATTCCCGAATATGATCACGAAATTAAAAATTATGACAGTTTCTGTAGAACGTCAAATTATTTACCCTGATAGTGATGGACAACCGATGGCAGATAACACTAAGCAATTTCGTTGGATTGTATTATTAAAAGAAAACCTAGAGTGTCTATTTGCTCAAAATCCTGATGTATTCGTCGCAGGAGACTTGCTTTGGTATCCAGTGGAAGGAAAACCTGAGATTCGGGTCGCACCAGATGTATTTGTGGTTTTTGGAAGGCAAAAAGGTGATCGCGGTTCTTATCGTCAATGGCAAGAAGATAATATTGCCCCTCAAGTGGTATTTGAGATTCTCTCTCCGGGTAATACTCTGAAAGAAATGCTCAAAAAACAACAATTTTACGATCGCCATGGAGTAGAAGAATATTATATATATGATCCAGAAGCTAATGAGTTAAATGGCTTACAGCGATTAGAAAATCGTTTAACAGTGATAGAGGAAATCAAAAACTGGACAAGCCCTCGTTTAGGGATTCGCTTTGTACTAACCCAAGAAACCTTAGAAGTATATTATCCTGATGGTACTCCATTTTTAACCACCATTCAATTAAAACAAAGGGCTGAAAATGAAAAACAAAGGGCTGAAAATGAAAAACAAAGAGCTGAAAATGAAAAACAACGAGCTGATTCTGCCGAGTCAGAATTAGCTTTCATTAAGCAATTTTTAGAGCAACAAGGCATCGAAATCCCAAAAATAGATAGTAGTAATAGTAATTGAAAACAAACTTCCCTAATTTCTATAAAAACGATCGCTCCCCCTAAATTCTTTGAAGCTCGATGCCAAAGGCACGCTGCGCGCCCGCATCTCCTCTTAATTCTCCTATGAGTTTGATCGCACCCTCCTCTTAATTCCTCTAAGCCCGATCGCACCCTCCTCTTAATTCCTCTAAGCCCGATCACACCCTCCTCTTAATTCCTCTAAGCCCGATCGCACCTCTTCCCAATTTCTAATAGCCTATAAATAGCGGCGTAAGCGAATCTTTTGATATTAGAACTTTTGATATTAGAATAGGAACAAATAAATGAAAGCGTTATGATATTATGACTCAATTACAGGAAATAACAATCAAAGTTCCCCTAACCATAGCAGAGGCTTACAACCAAGCAGATGAAGAAAAAAAACAAGAAATTATCAACAGAATTACTTTCTTTTTACAACCTGCTACCATTGATAAAAAAACTACGATCGCACAACTAAGACAAACAATGGCAGAAATAGGGAAAGAAGCTCAGGCGAGAGGTTTAACTCCTGAAATATTAGAAAAAATATTGAACGACGATGAGTAACATTAGAATTGTCATTGATATTAATATTATTGTCAGTGCATTGCTTTTTCCTAATAGTAAGCCCGACTTAGCCTTACAAAAATCTTTGGACATAGGAGATATATTAATATCTTATTCGGTTTGGACTGAGCTAGAAAATGTTATTGTTAGACCAAAATTTGATCGTTATATTTCATGGGAAAAGCGACAAAAATTTTTAAGAGAATTTTATCAAACGGTAACTATTATAAGCAATATTTCAGAAACCATTACTGACTGTCGAGATCCTAAAGACAATAAATATTTAGAATTAGCTCTAGTAGCGATCGCACTCCTCTCTCGACAACTAAAAAAACGTTTTGGAGAGACTTCGGAAATTATTAAACCCCGTCTCAATACCTTATCTGTTGAACAATTAGAATTATTCGGAGAAAGTCTGTTTGATTTTAACTCCTTTGAAGATGCGTGCGCGCAGCGTGCCTTTGGCATCGACTGGTTAAATAGACATCTCCAGAAATTATGATTTTTGAACGGTATTTCCTGCTTCTAGCCCGATTGTTGGAGATGTCTAATAATCTGAATTAAATTATATGAGTTACGATAGTATTCTTAAATTCCTGATTGATGAATATACAAAACCGATTTTAACTTGGTTATTAAACCGAGAAATTAACGAAGAAATCGAAATGTTACCTACGGAATTAAATATAGAACCCATTCGAGCTGATGGAGTATTCTTTTTACAAGTAGGCAATAAAATTATTCATCTGGAATTTCAAACTCGTCCAAAATCCGAACCCCCTTTACCCTTAAGAATGTTAGATTATTGGGTAAGATTGTATCGACTCCATAAACTTTATGAAAAGAATCTGGAATTAGAACAAGTAATCATTTTTCTACGGCGAGATACTTCCCCCAAAGTGTTTGAGGAGAGTTTTCAAGTAGGAAATACTACTCATTATTATCGAGTAATCAGAATTTGGGAATGTGATCCCACTCCCCTTTTATCTAAACCCGAATTATTACCTTTGGCGGTGTTAGCGAAAAGTGAAAAACCAGAAATGCTACTATCTCAGGTAGCAGAAAAAGTCAACGCCATTGAAAATCAACGACAAAAAAGTAATATTTCCGCTTGTGTGGAATTGTTAGCCGGTATCAACTATTCGGAGGAATTAATCAAAATGTACTTACACGATGATATTTTAAAAGAATCAGTAACTTATCAAAGAATACTCAACGATGGTGGAAAACAAGAAGCGATCGCACTCCTTTCCCGACTACTGAAAAAACGCTTTGGAGAGACTTCCGAAACCATTAAACCCCGTCTTCACACTCTATCTGTAGAACAATTAGAATTATTCGGGGAAAGTCTGTTTGATTTTAGTTGTTTTGAGGATGCGATCGACTGGCTAAATAATCTTAATTAAATTATATGAGTTACGATAGTATTCTTAAATTCCTGATTGATGAATATACAAAACCGATTTTAACTTGGTTATTAAACCGAGAAATTAACGAAGAAATCGAAATGTTACCTACGGAATTAAATATAGAACCCATTCGAGCTGATGGAGTATTCTTTTTACAAGTAGGCAATAAAATTATTCATCTGGAATTTCAAACTCGTCCAAAATCCGAACCCCCTTTACCCTTAAGAATGTTAGATTATTGGGTAAGATTGTATCGACTCCATAAACTTTATGAAAAGAATCTGGAATTAGAACAAGTAATCATTTTTCTACGGCGAGATACTTCCCCCAAAGTGTTTGAGGAGAGTTTTCAAGTAGGAAATACTACTCATTATTATCGAGTAATCAGAATTTGGGAATGTGATCCCACTCCCCTTTTATCTAAACCAGAATTGTTACCTTTAGCGGTATTAGCAAAAAGTGAAAAACCAGAAATGCTATTATCTCAGGTAGCAGAAAAAGTCAATGCCATTGAGAATCAACGGCAAAAAAGCAATATTTCTGCTTGTGTGGAATTGTTAGCAGGTATTAATTATTCGGAGGAATTAATCAAAATGTATTTACACGACGATATTTTAAAAGAATCCGTCACTTATCAAAGAATTTTGAATGATGGGGTAAAAATAGGGGTTCAAAGGGAATTTGATTTGATTAATCGGCAATTAAAAAAACGTTTTGGAGAGATTTCTGAAAGCATTAAACCTCGTGTCAATAGTTTATCTGTTGAACAATTAGAATTATTTGGAGAAAGTTTATTCGATTTTAACTGCTTCGAAGATGCGATCGAGTGGTTAAATAATCTAAATTAAATTTAGTTATATGAGCACTGTTTTCTAAGAGCGATAATTCCGATAAGCGCGATCGCACAAGGATTTACTACACAATATTTAAACCTTTCATTTAAGAATACATTTAACGTATAAATTTGATTTTACAGATATTCAGAGGCACAATAGGTTCAAACTCTTTTCTATCAGAAGTAACCAATAAACCATTTTCCCGATTAGCAAGGGTTAACGCAAAACAATCCGCCAGAGAAATTCTTTTGATTGTTGCTTTGTAAGTGGCTAATTGTCGCCAGAAATCAATGGTAAGATCATCCCTAAAAGTTATATTTGATGCTTCTAATCTACTAATAATTTGATTTGTAAATTCTTCCCCTTCAGCACGCAGAAAGCCATAGTAAACCTCACAAAGATTTACATTATGAATCATACATTGATTGTAAGAATTCAACAGATATTGCTCAACAATACTTGCCCCTACTTCATCTTTAACCAGTGCAATCACTGCACAAGCATCTAATATGATTTTCATTGATTGCGCTCCTCCCAATCAATTTCTTCTTGTTTTCGTTGGATAAAATCATCACTAGAAAAAGAAGAATGAATTGCCATACCTCTTAAACTTTTTATTAATTCATTGCGTGTTTCATCATTAGATATACAAACTTCCTGCTCGTAATTTTGGGAAGTGGAAGAAATATCTAAACTGTCTAAAAAATTAATGACGGCAGTGAGTTTTTTCTCCTCCATTTTTTCTAAACGTTGCCAAATATTTTGTCTTAATTCACCTATTGTCATGATTTAAAACTCCCAAAAATGATTTTATTTGTTTGATAACATTTCTAATTGATATAATATTATCTTATCTTAATTTTTTGTGGGTTTCAATCGTAAAACAGTAATACCTCCCCTTAATTCCAACACGATCGCACCGTCCACTTAATTCTTATCTAAGAGCGATCGCACTCATTTCTCGATTACTAAAAAAACGGTTTGGTGGGGATTCTGAAACTATTAAACCTCGTCTCAATACCTTATCGATCGAACAATTAGAATTATTCGGGGAAAGTCTGTTTGATTTTAACACTTTTGAGGATGCGTGCGCGCAGCGTGCCTTTGGCATCGAATGGTTAAATAATCTGAATTAAATTAAGTTTATCTGTTTTAAATACTAAATATTCCCCCTCAAAATAAAAGGAGAATTAAACATCATGGCAACATTACTAGAAAATCCTCAAACACAACCCAATAAATTATTTTTATATGGTATTACTTGGAATCAGTTGCAAAATTTAGAAAGTAGTTTTAATGATATTGCAGGAGTTAGACTAATCTATTTAGATGGGATATTAGAAATTATGATTTTAGGAACAGAGCATGAATATTATAAAAGAACTATTAGCCTATTATTAGATGCTTATTTAAGAGCAAACAATATTAGATTTTATAGTGGAGGTAGTGCAACTTTAGGTAATAAAGAAATAACAGGTAGAAAAGAACCCGATGAATCCTATAATCTATATACAAAAAAAGATATTCCAGATTTAATTATTGAGGTCATTGTTACCAGTGGTGATATTAATATATTGGAAATATACAGAAGGATCAGTATTCCAGAGGTTTGGTTCTATCAAGATGGTTTATTAACAGTTTATAGCTTAAAAAATAGTCGGTATTTTAAAGTCAATAAAAGTGAATTACTGCCAGAGTTAAACTTAGAAACTTTAACAAAATACATCAATTATCATGATCAATATGATGCGGTAACAGAATTTGTTAGTGAGTTAAAGTAAATATGGTAAATACAAGCGATTCGCACCTCCCTTAATTCTTGTCTAAGTTCGATCGCACTCCTCTCTCGACAACTAAAAAAACGTTTTGGAGAGACTTCGGAAATTATTAAACCCCGTCTCAATACCTTATCTGTTGAACAATTAGAATTATTCGGGGAAAGTCTGTTTGATTTTAACTCCTTTGAAGATGCGTGCGCGCGGCGTGCCTTTAGCATCGACTGGTTAAATAATCTAAATTAAATTATATGAGTTACGATAGTATTCTTAAATTCCTGATTGATGAATATACAAAACCGATTTTAACTTGGTTATTAAACCGAGAAATTAACGAAGAAATCGAAATGTTACCTACGGAATTAAATATAGAACCCATTCGAGCTGATGGAGTATTCTTTTTACAAGTAGGCAATAAAATTATTCATCTGGAATTTCAAACTCGTCCAAAATCCGAACCCCCTTTACCCTTAAGAATGTTAGATTATTGGGTAAGATTGTATCGACTCCATAAACTTTATGAAAAGAATCTGGAATTAGAACAAGTAATCATTTTTCTACGGCGAGATACTTCCCCCAAAGTGTTTGAGGAGAGTTTTCAAGTAGGAAATACTACTCATTATTATCGAGTAATCAGAATTTGGGAATGTGATCCCACTCCCCTTTTATCTAAACCCGAATTATTACCCTTAGCAGTTTTGGCAAAAAGTGAACAACCAGAAATGCTATTATCTCAGGTAGCAGAAAAAGTCAATGCCATTGAGAATCAACGACAAAAAAGCAATATTTCCGCTTGTGTGGAATTGTTAGCAGGTATCAACTATTCGGAGGAAATAATTCAAATGTACTTACACGATGATATTTTAAAAGAATCCGTCACTTATCAAAGGATTTTGAATGATGGAGTAACTAAAGGAGTTAAATTAAGCGAAAAACAATGGAAAAAAGATGAGGCGATCGCACTCCTCTCTCGACAACTAAAAAAACGTTTTGGAGAGACTTCGGAAATTATTAAACCCCGTCTCAATACCTTATCTGTTGAACAATTAGAATTATTCGGGGAAAGTCTGTTTGATTTTAACTCCTTTGAAGATGCGTGCGCGCGGCGTGCCTTTAGCATCGACTGGTTAAATAATCTAAATTAAATTATATGAGTTACGATAGTATTCTTAAATTCCTGATTGATGAATATACAAAACCGATTTTAACTTGGTTATTAAACCGAGAAATTAACGAAGAAATCGAAATGTTACCTACGGAATTAAATATAGAACCCATTCGAGCTGATGGAGTATTCTTTTTACAAGTAGGCAATAAAATTATTCATCTGGAATTTCAAACTCGTCCAAAATCCGAACCCCCTTTACCCTTAAGAATGTTAGATTATTGGGTAAGATTGTATCGACTCCATAAACTTTATGAAAAGAATCTGGAATTAGAACAAGTAATCATTTTTCTACGGCGAGATACTTCCCCCAAAGTGTTTGAGGAGAGTTTTCAAGTAGGAAATACTACTCATTATTATCGAGTAATCAGAATTTGGGAATGTGATCCCACTCCCCTTTTATCTAAACCCGAATTATTACCCTTAGCAGTTTTGGCAAAAAGTGAACAACCAGAAATGCTATTATCTCAGGTAGCAGAAAAAGTCAATGCCATTGAGAATCAACGGCAAAAAAGCAATATTTCCGCTTGTGTGGAACTATTAGCAGGTATCAACTATTCGGAGGAATTAATTAAAATGTACTTACACGATGATATTTTAAAAGAATCGGTAACTTATCAAAGAATCCTTAGTGATGGTTTTGAAAAAGGTGAAATTTCTCTCGTCAGTCGTCTGTTGAAAAAACGTTTTGGTGAGGATTCTGAAACCATTAAACCTCGTCTTAATCTCTTATCCGTAGAGCAATTAGAATTATTCGGAGAAAGTCTGTTTGATTTTAACACCTTTGAAGAAGCGATCGAGTGGTTAAATAACCTTAATTAAATTATATGAGTTACGATAGTATTCTTAAATTCCTCATCGATGAATATACAAAACCGATTTTGACTTGGTTATTAAACCGAGAAATTAACGAAGAAATCGAAATGTTACCTACGGAATTAAATATAGAACCCATTCGAGCTGATGGAGTATTCTTTTTACAAGTAGGCAATAAAATTATTCATCTGGAATTTCAAACTCGTCCAAAATCCGAACCCCCTTTACCCTTAAGAATGTTAGATTATTGGGTAAGATTGTATCGACTCCATAAACTTTATGAAAAGAATCTGGAATTAGAACAAGTAATCATTTTTCTACGGCGAGATACTTCCCCCAAAGTGTTTGAGGAGAGTTTTCAAGTAGGAAATACTACTCATTATTATCGAGTAATCAGAATTTGGGAATGTGATCCCACTCCCCTTTTATCTAAACCCGAATTATTACCCTTAGCAGTTTTGGCAAAAAGTGAACAACCAGAAATGCTATTATCTCAGGTAGCAGAAAAAGTCAATGCCATTGAGAATCAACGACAAAAAAGCAATATTTCCGCTTGTGTGGAATTGTTAGCAGGTATCAACTATTCGGAGGAAATAATTCAAATGTACTTACACGATGATATTTTAAAAGAATCCGTCACTTATCAAAGGATTTTGAATGATGGAGTAACTAAAGGAGTTAAATTAAGCGAAAAACAATGGAAAAAAGATGAGGCGATCGCACTCATTTCTCGATTACTAAAAAAACGTTTTGGTGAGGATTCTGAAATCATTAAACCCCGTCTTAATTTCTTAGCTGTTGAGCAATTAGAATTATTCGGAGAAAGTCTATTTGATTTTAACTCCTTTGAAGACGCGATCGAGTGGTTAAATAATCTGGATTAAATTTTATGAGTTACGATAGTATTTTAAAATTCCTCATCGATGAATATACAAAACCGATTTTAACTTGGTTATTAAACCGAGAAATTAACGAAGAAATCGAAATGTTACCTACGGAATTAAATATAGAACCCATTCGAGCTGATGGAGTATTCTTTTTACAAGTAGGCAATAAAATTATTCATCTGGAATTTCAAACTCGTCCAAAATCCGAACCCCCTTTACCCTTAAGAATGTTAGATTATTGGGTAAGATTGTATCGACTCCATAAACTTTATGAAAAGAATCTGGAATTAGAACAAGTAATCATTTTTCTACGGCGAGATACTTCCCCCAAAGTGTTTGAGGAGAGTTTTCAAGTAGGAAATACTACTCATTATTATCGAGTAATCAGAATTTGGGAATGTGATCCCACTCCCCTTTTATCTAAACCAGAATTGTTACCTTTAGCGGTATTAGCAAAAAGTGAAAAACCAGAAATGCTATTATCTCAGGTAGCAGAAAAAGTCAATGCCATTGAGAATCAACGGCAAAAAAGCAATATTTCCGCTTGTGTGGAACTATTAGCAGGTATCAACTATTCGGAGGAATTAATCAAAATGTACTTACACGATGATATACTTAGCAAGGGCATAACTTGATATTACATACTCATTATGTTAGGATAG